>CAZDXD010000065.1:0-7548 GCA_964509415.1 uncultured Treponemataceae bacterium | reverse complement strand
TACTTAAAAAACGTTACCCCGGCTGCAAAAATATCCTCTTGCAGGTTGCCTGGAATGTTCTTGAAGAGGCAAGATTTTCCCGCCTTTGACGGCGGGTCAATCGCGCGCTCCGAATGCCCCATCTTGCCGAGAATCCTTCCCGTCGAGTCTGTGAGCCCTTCGATTGCATAAAAGGAGCCGTTAGGATTCCACGGCTCTTCGGCAGTCGGGTTTCCGTTTTCGCCAACATACTGCGAAAAGACTTGACCGCGCGCAAAAAGCTCCCTCGCAAGGCTTTCCGAGACAATGAGGCGACCTTCGCCGTGCGATATGGGTATACGGTGAATGCTGCCCGGCTCAAGACCGGGAATTGCCCCGCCGCCAGCCCACGGGCTTAAAGAAGAAGCAATCCGCGTGGAAACAAAGCGCGAAATATGCCTCCCCGCTGTGTTAAAAGTAAGCGTCGGCATGTCGCGGAAGGACTCGCCGTCTGCCGAAGGAACAAGGATTTTTCCAAACGGCACAAGTCCCGTCTTGATTAAAGCCTGAAAGCCATTGCATATTCCGAGTATCAGCCCCTGCCGCGCCAAAAGCTCCATTATGGCTTCTGCGACTCGCTCCTCGCTCAAGACGCTTGCAATGAACTTCGCGGAGCCGTCGGGCTCATCGCCTGCGGAAAAGCCGCCCGAAAGCGCAAGCATTTGCGCCTTGTCGAACTCGCGGCGCAGCTCCTCTAGGGACTTCTCAAGCGCCTGCCCGTTGCTGTTGCGGATTACCGCAAAGCGCACATCGGCACCCGCTATCGCAAATGCCCGCGCCATATCGTACTCGCAGTTTGTGCCTGGAAAGACGGGAAGAAGCACGCACGGCCGCGCCTTCTCCTTTGAAGCATACAAGGGAGCGCCGCGCTCGCTTGCGTTATGGCGTTCGCCCCTCTCTTTTTCCGCTTCTTTATAATAGAAAGAAGCAGCCCAATCGGGGATTTTCCTTTCAGGCTTTGTCCCAGAAACAAGCGGGAATACGCCGTCAAAAGTTGCATCCCACTTTTCTTGCGCTTCTTTAAGGGGAAAAGCGCACTCCCCAAGTCGAACAAAGGCTTCTTCTCCGCAAGCTGTGCAAGAAGGCGCGCCTATAGTTTTGCCGATTTCAAAAAGGCGTTTTTCGCAATTCGCAAGCCTTGCCACCTTTTCTATAGAAAAGCCGCTTTCAACCTCTAAAAGCAGCGAGCCGTAAAGGGGCGCAAAAAGATGAGCGTCCACAAGAACGGAAGCGTTTTCTGCTGAAGGAGCGAAAACCGCAGGCAGGGGGATTGAGCAAACCGCGCTTTCAAAAAGCTCTAGGCCTACACCGTTGCCGAATGCGGCTTTTAGAACAGCGGCGCCAATCCCCCCGGCTCCTATGGGATAGGCTGAAAGGACAGGGGAGTTGCCCGCGCCATCTGCATGGGAGATTTCGCGCACAAGGACCGCGTTCCCCTTAAAAGCATCCCAGTCGGGGGTATTGTCCGCATTCCACGGCGCGTAAAGAAAAAAAACGCGGCTTCCTCCCTTTTGAAACGCGCCGCTTCTTACATCGCTTTCATCGCAGGTAGCTACAGCGAAAGAGACGAAGGTAGGCGGCACGTGCAAATCGCCAAAAGAGCCCGACATGCTGTCTTTTCCGCCGATTGAAGGGATGCCCAACGCAAGCTGCGCCTCAAGCGCGCCAAGAAGAGCGGCGGCAGGCTTTCCCCAAGATTCAGGAACCGTCATTCGCTCAAAGTATTCTTGAAACGAGAGCCGCGCGGAAAGCGGGTTTCCACCAAGCGCGAGAATCTTTGCCAGAGACTCGATAACGGCAAACTGCGCTCCATGAAAGGGGCTCCACTCCATGGCGAGCGGGTCAAAGCCGTGCGCCATAAGCGAGGCGGCGGTAGTTTGCTTGTCAAAGCCTACGGGAATTCGCGCCGCCATTCCCGCCTCAGGCGTTGCCTGATTTTTTCCCCCAAACGGAAAAAGAATAGAAGCCGCCCCGATTGAGCCGTCAAACATTTCAGAAAGCCCGCGCGACCCCGCAACGGCAAAATCCGCCATAACAGAAAGCCATCGCTCTTTAAGGGAGGGGGCAGCCTCCTGTGTGTAGGCAGTTATATCATTGTTAATGGAAGAAAAAAACCTTCCGGGATAGCGCCACTCGCCCGCGGGCGCGGGGAGAACTGCTTCCGCAAAATGTTCAGCACCCGCTGTATCCAGAAAAGCGCGGCTGATATCCGCAATCACCTTTCCGCGCCAGCGCATAACGAGGCGTCCCGTGTCTGTAACTCTTGCAATAACCGCCGCGTTTAAGTTTTCTGCGGCGGCAAGCGCTGCAAACTTTTCCGCATCTTCTTTATGAACCACGACAGCCATGCGCTCTTGGGATTCAGAAACGGCAATTTCCGTGCCGTCAAGCCCCTCGTATTTTTTGGGAACAGCGTCAAGGTCAATGTCAAGGCCGGCGCTAAGCTCCCCCACAGCGACAGCAACGCCGCCCGCGCCAAAATCGTTGCAGCGCAAAATCATTGACGCGGCCTCCCCGTTGCGGAACAGGCGCTGAAGTTTCCGCTCTTCAACGGCATTTCCTTTCTGCACCTCGGCACCTGCTGTTTCAAGCGATGTTTCATTATGCGATTTGGAAGAGCCTGTCGCGCCTCCGATACCATCACGCCCCGTGCCGCCGCCCACGAGAATTACAACGTCGCCGGGCGCGGGCTCTTCTCGCCTTACAGCGGAGGCAGGAGCTGCCGCAATTACCGCGCCAAGCTCCATGCGCTTTGCCGCAAAGCCTGGGTGATGATATTCCGCCACCTGCCCAGTTGTAAGGCCAATTTGGTTACCATAAGAGCTAAAGCCCGCCGCCGCCTCTCGCGTAAGCTTGCCCTGAGGCAGTCGGCCGGGCATAGCCGCCTCAACGGGCGCGGTAGTATCGGCAGCGCCCGTAACGCGCATAGCCTGATAAACCCACGCGCGCCCTGAAAGCGGGTCGCGGATTGCCCCGCCAATGCAGGTAGCCGCCCCGCCAAAAGGCTCAATCTCCGTCGGGTGGTTGTGCGTTTCATTCTTGAACATCAAAAGCCAACGTTCTGTGGCAGGCTCCGCCCCGCCATTGCCTGCGCGAATGTCCGAAACAGGCACGTCAATAAAACATGAGCAAGCGTTGATTTCCGCCGATGATTCAACGTCATCGGCAAGCCCGCGCCTCCTTAAAACTTTAGCACCAATGCAGGCAATGTCCATCAACGTTTCGGGGCGGTTTGCCGAATATCCCATTTCGGCGCGGGCGGCGCAATAAGCGCTAAGCGCCTTTTCAAATGTAGCCTTATATTGCCCTTCAGGAATCAGAATGCTTTTCAGTATTGTATTAAATGTGCCGTGACGGCAATGGTCTGACCAGTAGGTATCAAGAACGCGCAGCTCCGTCTCGGTGGGAGGCCGCCCCTCCTTGCGGAAATATCCTTGCATAAACTTGATGTCGGCAAAGTCCATTGCAAGCCCTTTTTGCGCAATAAGCGCCGAAAGCTCATCGTCATCCAAATCCGCAAAGCCTTCTATTATAGGAATATCGCCAGGCGCAGCCGCTCTTTCTGAAAGCGAGGCGGGCTTATCGGAAGCGGCTTCGCGAGAGTCTACAGGATTAATAAAATACGCGCGGATTTTTGCCATGTCGGAAGAAGTGAGCGCGCCGTAAAAAAAATAAACCCGCGCCGCGCGCACAATGGCATTATCCGCGCCGCAAATTAAAGCCGCACACTGCTCGGCAGAATCTGCCCTCTGGTCGTACTGGCCGGGGAGGTATTCAACGGCAAGGGCTCTAGCTCCTTCCGCGTCAGGGAGCGCTTCAAAAAAGACGTTGTCTGTCTGCGGCTGCGAAAAAATGCGGAAAGCCGCCTTCCTAAATCCTTCCTCGTCAATGCCCTGCACATCATAGCGGTTAAAGTACCTGACGGCTTCCAAGTTGCCTATCTTGAGAAATCCTTTAAGCTCGGAGAAAATCCGCGCAGCCTCGTTCCTAAAGCCTTCCCGCCTCTCTACAAACAGCCGGTAAACCGGTGTTTCCATGCCGCCTCCGCAAGTTGTTGTTCATTTAAGCTAAGCGCGCCAACGCGCAGCATCACCTGATACTACCGCAAATCAAGCAAATTATCTATAATGCGCCCATGTGCAGTCCAAAAGAGTTCCTGCGGCTTTTCGGCGTTTTTTTCAAAATCGGCGTGGGGACATTCGGCGGCGGGCTTGCCATGCTCCCCGCCCTTGAGCGCGAGGTTGTCGACAAGCGCAAATGGATAACGCAAAGCCAGCTTTACGATTATTACGCGATAGGCCAGTCAACGCCGGGCATTATCGCGGTCAATGTTGCGACCTTCACAGGATACACGCGCGGCGGGCTTGTCGGCTCGGTTGTCGCGACGGCGGGCATCGTCTGCCCCGCGCTCATCATCATCACGATTATCGCGGCGTTTTTTGAAAACTTTTCGCACATCGTCTGGATACAAAAGGCGCTTGCAGGCATTAACGTTAGCGTCACGGTTTTGGTCAGCTTTACCCTCGTAAAAATGGCTAAAAAAACCTGCATTGATGCGCTCACAACGCTTATCACCATAGCCTCGTTTTTGCTCATGCTCATCTTTAACGTGCAGGGCGTGTTTATCGTTTTGGCTTCTTCCATTATAGGAATCGCCGCGCAATATAGGAAGATAAAGGACAAGGCGAATGAAAGCGAAGCCGGCGGGAGGGACGGGCTTTGAGCCTTTTGCAGCTCTTTCTGGTCTTTGTCTATGTAGGCGCATTCACAATCGGCGGCGGGCTTGTCGCGATAAGCCTAATGCAGCAGCAGCTAGTAGCGCCCGGCATTATTTCCGCGGAAGAGTTTATCAACATGATAGCGATTTCGGAAGCTACGCCCGGCCCTGTCGGGATAAACATGGCGACCTACGTCGGCTACAAGTTCCACGGCGTGCCCGGCGCATTGGTTACAACAGCGGGCACGGTTTTGCCCTCGCTTGTGTGCATCGTCCTTATTGCCAGGTTCTTTACGCGCTACCAAGAAACGCCGCTTGTGCGCTCCATGTTTTACGGCCTTCGCGCCGGCAGCTGCGGCATGATTATGTACGCCGTATGGCAGGTGCTTTCAATTTCGCTCCTTGACATTCCGTCCTTCGCTTCTGCCGCGGAGGAGGCGGGAGGGTATACCGCGCTTTTTTCAGCGAATCCCATCACCGCGCTTTCCTCCCTTCTTCCGCCGGTTTCGCTTATAATGGCGCTAGTCGCCGCGCTCATCTACGGCACAGGCAAGGTTCACCCGCTTGTGCTTATCGCGCTTGGAGCCGCGGGGGGCATTCTCTTTTTGTGAGGACGCAAGGGAGCAGTCTATCGGGCTACTCCCCTTGTCTTCCCTCTGCTAGAACGGCTTCTAGCGGGCGTAAACAGGATTGCCGGTTGGCGGGGTTGACCCGGAATAGCGATACAAGCCTTCCGCGCTTGCCCCGTCATTTCTGTAAAGCAAGTCGGTAGCATTCATTCCGGGCAGGGCAAGTAGGGACGTGAGCAAGGAAGCGGCTGCTCAAAACTTTCAACTCTAAACTAACCGCCCCTTGCTCTACCCTAACTCTGAATCCCTACATCCCAAGCCGGTACACAATGCCCGCGCGGGCATCTACCCTTATGCCCGTTCCAAAGCCAAAGTCAACTTCAATGACAGGCATTATGCTTGGCGTAACCTCAAAGCCCACGCCCGCCATGATGTTGCCGTTAAAGCCCACCTTGACGCCGGGCGTTTCAACGCTCATAAAGTCATATGAGGAGTTGTAGGTATCGCCGCCGAGCTCAGGAATAATAACGATGGGCACAGAAAAGCCCAGCCCGGCGTAGGGGGCAACACGCCCAATGCGGTGGGTGTAGACAGCCATTATTCTGGGGTCTATTACAAACGATGTGCCAAAGTCTTCTGTATAGCCTTCCTCAGCGGCCGATGACTTTCCAAAGCCTACGTCTAGAGAAATCTCAAACGAAAGCCCGCGCAAAAACACGTTGCTGCTTCCTCGCCAAGGCTCAATGCCAAATGTTGGGATTATCACAAAGAGATTGGATGACGTGTCAAAATCTGTAGTTATGGTCTGAGAATAGGCAGTGGACTCAACAGTCGTCTCCCATCCCCTTGACCTGTAGCCGTAGCCGAGCGCGCCTTTGATGTACATTCCAACATCGGCAAACGCCGAAACTGCGGCAAGCCCAAGCAATGCCGCGGTTAAAATCATTCTCTTTTTCATAAGTTTTTTGTAAACTCCTATTGTGCCCCTGCGGCCTGTCTGCCAAACAGGTAGGCGGGGCGGTGTTCAGCCCGCCATACGGCAGGCAACCTGTCCGCCTTCAGCGGATAGAAATGGATCGATGCAGGATGAGCGCTTAAAGCCTCTCACCTGCCCACGTGTTATGCAAAACCTCCTTGTTGGCAAGCCGCGCCAGTCGAATGAGCCTGATCCGCCAAAAAGACGGCGCGGCTTAGAGTGAATGCTAGGCGTGCGCTTAGCATTTGCCCGCCATAAATGGGCGAGCCCCGCAACAGGGAGACGGCTTTGCGCGCCGTCCCGTCCGCGCGGGCACAAAAAAGGGCGGGCAGGGACAATTCGCCCCGCCCGCCTTTCGTTGTTCCGAGATAAGCTAACTGTAAAAGCGTTTTTGCCTAGTCTGCTATGGCTTAAGGCATAAGAGTATTGAGTATTGAGAGCGCGCGCTATTGTTCATTTTTATTGCATTTGGCACAAGGATTAAGCTCCTCCTCGTCACAAGAAGAGCTTACCGCAAAGACAGTCCGCTGTCAAGCAAACAAAAGGGATTTCCCGCGTTTTTTTTTTTGCGCGCCTTGTTTTTTTAAGCCATAGCTAGAGCACAAAAGCCTTCAAGCCTGCCCTAGCCTCGTGCAGCAGCAGCGCTTTTTTGCGTTCAAGCCCGCCCGCGTAGCCT
Organism: uncultured Treponemataceae bacterium; assembly: GCA_964509415.1. Taxonomy (GTDB): domain Bacteria; phylum Spirochaetota; class Spirochaetia; order Treponematales; family Treponemataceae; genus Avitreponema. The sequence goes on along the minus strand of CAZDXD010000065.1, from coordinate 592 downwards.
GTAAGGGCGCCGTCTTTGCCTATCACGCGGTGGCAGGGCACTATAATTGCTATTGGGTTGCGGTTAAGCGCACCGCCAACCGCGCGCGCTAAAAACGCAGATTTCTTTTCCTCTGAAAGGCGGCGGGCAATTTCGCCGTAAGAGGCTGTTTTTCCGTATGGTATTTTTGCAATATGCCGCCACACAGCCTTCTGAAAGTCCGTGCCCCGCGAGGAAAGCGGCAGGATAAATGGCGGGTTAGCGCCTGAAAAGTAAATATCTAGCCAGCGCTTTGCGTCTGCAAAGAGGGGAGGCTCCAAGTTGAACTCTTGCGGCGTTTTCGCTTTGTCATCGCAAAAGACAAGGCGGGAAAGGCTTTTGCCGTCCTCTGACTGCATAAGCATATCCCCAAGCGGGGAGCTGTAAAGCGCTGAATAAGGCATGGACGCTAGGCATTATAGCGTATTTAGAGCTTTAGCGTATTGGGCAGAGTAAATAGGGCGCGCGGGGCATGGCAAGGAGGTATCAGTGCTGTGTGCTGCGATTCGCTAGAAGCTACGCTGCGCGATTCGCTAGAAGCTACGCTGCGCGATTCGCTAGAAGCTACGCTGCG
>CAZDXD010000064.1:0-7565 GCA_964509415.1 uncultured Treponemataceae bacterium | reverse complement strand
GAGCGCGGCATTACAATAAAAAGCCAGGCGGTAACAATTCCCTACACAGCGCGGGACGGCAGCAAATATCTGCTTAACTTTGTTGACACGCCGGGTCACGTTGACTTTACATATGAGGTCTCAAGGGCAATAGCCGCCTGCGAGGGCGCTCTTCTGGTTATTGACGCGGCGCAGGGCGTTGAGTCTCAGACGCTTTCCAATTTGTACCTCGCGCTTGAGCACAATCTGGAGATTATTCCTGTTATCAACAAGATTGACTTGCCCGCCGCCAATGTGCCGGGCACCCTGCGGCAAATAGAAAAGGACTTAGGGCTTGACCCCGAAACAGCGGTTAAAGTCTCTGCGAAAACAGGGGAGGGCATTGACGACCTCCTTGAAGCGATTGTCGCGATGATTCCCCCGCCCGTTCCGCCTTCCGCAGAGGCAGGTCAGGCTGAAACGCTTCAGGCGCTGATTTTCGACTCGCACTATGACCCCTATCGCGGCGTAATCGTTCATGTGCGCATTTTCTCAGGCTCGGTGCGGGCGGGCGACACAGTCCGCTTTATGAACTCAAGCGCGGACTACAAGGTAGAAGAAACAGGCATATTCATCTTGCGGCTTGTTCCATCGGACGGGCTTTACCCCGGCGATGTCGGCTACATTATTGCGGGCATAAAAACGATAAGCGATGTTGCTGTCGGCGACACAATGACCTCTGCCGCGCGCCCGTGCGCGGCACCCTTGCCCGGCTTTAGGCAGGTAAAGCCTGTTGTGTTTTCTTCTGTCTATCCGCTTGACGCTGACGACTATGAGGAGCTTAAAGAGGCAATCGAAAAGCTAAAATTGAACGATGCAAGCCTCACTTATGAAAAGGATTCATCCGCCGCGCTAGGCTATGGCTTCCGTTGCGGCTTTTTGGGGCTTCTTCACCTTGAAGTTGTGCAGGAAAGGCTTGAGCGGGAATTTGGCCAAGCGGTAATTTTTACCGCTCCCTCCGTGCGCTACAAAATCCACCTGCGTGGCGGCAGCGAAGTATTCTGCGATAATCCCGCTGACTACCCCGATGAGGGGCAGATTGAGTCGGCAGAAGAGCCCTATATCCGCGCCTCGATTATCACGCCATCGGAATACTTAGGCGCGGTAATTTCGCTTTGCATAAGCAAGCGCGGTGTGCAAACAGGCATGCAGTATCTTGACGAAAAGCGCGTTGAAGTGATTTATGAAATGCCGCTTGCCGAGGTTCTCTTCGATTTTTACGACAAGCTAAAAAGCGCGACGCGCGGCTACGCCTCCTTTGACTACGACGTTACGGGCTTTAAGCCCACTAGCCTTGTCAAAATTGACATTCTCTTAAACTCGAAGCCTGTTGACGCGCTCTCGCAGCTTGCCTACAAGGACGGCGCATACGCTAAGGCAAGACATGTCTGCGAGCGCCTAAAAGAAGAAATAAGCAGGCAGCAGTTCAAGATTGCCATTCAAGGCGCAATCGGCAGCCAGATTATCGCGCGGGAAACCGTTAATCCCCTGCGCAAGGACGTTCTTGCAAAGTGTTACGGCGGCGACATTACGCGAAAGCGCAAGCTCCTCGAAAAGCAAAAAGAGGGCAAAAAGCGCATGAAAATGATAGGTGAGGTAGAGTTGCCTCAGTCTGCTTTTCTTGCTGTCCTGCGCCCAAAAGAGGAATAACGCGGCTTGCTTAGCCTTTCGCGCCTGCCTGCCTTAACGCAGTCTGTATTGTTTTAAGGAAGAAGTCGAGCTCGGCGCGGACGCTCATCGGCGGCAACGGCTGATCTTGCCGGCGAAAATTGCGCCACCTGCTTCGCTTGCTGCTAAAGACATCTTCTTTGCTCATACATTAGAAGCTGCCAACTCCGGCTACAAGCTCACCCAGCTGTCGGGGCGACCTGCTGACCATCAACCGAATCTCCTGCTTGCATTATTCCTACAAATGCGTTATATTAGCCACACACGAGATAATGCAATGCATAAAATCATACGGTTCATAAGGCAGTTGTCCTATAGCATTATTACCCCCCCCCCAATCAGCAAAAAGCTAATCGCTCTATTTGATGCCTTTGCCGGACAATACACCTGCAACCCCAAGTATATCCTTCTAAAGCTGCACGAAAAGGCGCCTAACATAAAAGCGTATTTTTTAGTTTCTCAAAAGCATAACCCCGCCGACTCGTTGCCCGACTTTGTGCGTCCTGTGCGCTATGGCTCGCTCAAGCATAGACTACTATGGCGGCGGTGCAATGTTTTTGTAACAAACGGTGTATCTATTGCGAATGAAGAGAGCCCCGCATTACAGATTTCGCGCCCTAAAATCTACAAGGCGTTCCTCAAGAAAAAGCTCATTATCAGCACATGGCATGGTAGCGGCGCGCTTAAAAAATGCTGGCTCGACGAAGTCAGAAGGCACTCTGACGGAATACAGCGTCCAGAGAGCGAGGTGTTTACAGATTTTCTTCTTGCAGGTGGCAGAAAAAGCGCGGCTGTTCTTTCCACATTCATCAACCGCAGAAAGCCCTTTCCCGTCTCTCTTACAGGTACGCCTCGTTGCGACATTCTTGTTAATGGCAATGCCGATGTTGCCGCATTAAAAGAAAAGCTATGTCTCCCAAAGAATAAGAAGATAATCCTCTTTGCGCCGACTTTTAGGAGCAAGCTCGGCAGCAACGGCGAAAATGCGTATGAAAGCGGCATTCGACAGATGGAGGCGCTTGACGTTGAGCGGCTTTTAGACGCGCTCTCCGAGAGATTCGGCGGGGAGTGGGCGTTTGCGTTGAGGGCTCACCATGCCGTAGTTGTAGAAATGCGAGATCGCCGTTCCGAAATGCCCGCTGTGATCGACGGCAATATAGGAGATGACATGATGGAGTACCTTCTCTGCGCGGACGTTTTGCTTACCGACTACTCAAGCTCCATGGCTGACTTTGCGCTCACCCGCCGCCCCTGCTTTCTTTTTGCGTTAGATAGGGCGCATTACGAAAATGAGGAACGGGGCTTCTATTTCGACTACGACTCTCTCCCCTTTCCGTTTGCGGACAGTTGCAACGCTCTCATTGGCAATATCCGCGCATTCGATGAAGTCACATACAAGGAAGGTATCGCAAAATACCTCGACATGCTAGGCCGCGTGGAGGACGGCAAAGCGGCGGAGCGCGTTGCCGACTGCATTCTTCATTATGTACGCACGGGCGAAAAGCGCCTTGAAACCGTTGATGGCGTGGAGGAGAGGTAAAAGATGAACATCGCGCTAATTATTGCCGCTGGGCGGGGTGAGCGGATGGGGCAGGACATCCCTAAGCAGTTTATCAATGTGTACGATAAACCCGTGGTGATTTACACGCTAGAGGCCTTTGAGCACCACCCGATGATTGACGCTATCGCGGTTGTCTGCCTTGAAGGGTGGCACGATGTGCTTAAAGCCTACGCCATGCAATTCAACATAACTAAGTTGCAATACATTGTCTCCGGCGGCAGCACGGGGCATGAGTCAATACGCAATGGCGTGTTTGAGCTAGAAAAGCATTTTGCGGCGGACGATTTCGTCCTCATTCATTCTGCCATACGCCCGATGGTTTCATTTGAAATAATATCTGACAATATCAGGGTCGCGCAGGAATTTGACAATGCCGTTACGGCTATCCCTTGCAACGAGCCTATGCTGCAAACGGACGACGACTGCGTGTCAACAGGAAGCTATCCGCGAGACCGCCTTAAAAGGGCGCAAATGCCCCAAACATTCCGGCTTGGCTATATATGCGATTTGCACAGGAGGGCTTTAGAAAAAGGAATCACAAATTCAGTGGCTTCTTGCACGCTGGTTTCTGAGATGGGCGGGAGGTGCTACTTCTCTGCTGGCTCCGAAAAGAATATTAGGCTCACCACAGTTGATGACATCGACATATTTAAGGCTTTGCTTGTCGCTGAGCGTTCCGATTGGCTAAAAGATGCATGCATAAATAAATCGTGCCAATAGTTTCTTGCAATTTTTTTTTCTTTCGCGCCCTCTATTGGAGCAAAACCTTAAGCCTTGTTGCGTCTCCGCTAAGACCGGATTTGCGGCTGTGTCGAGCTTGCGCTATGCCGCGACAAAAGGCGGGCTTTTGGTGGTTAAGAGCGCCCGTCTGCCTGCCTTAACGCAGTCTGTATTGTTTTAAGGAAGAAGTCGAGCTCGGCGCGGACGCGATTCAAAAAGTCTTGCCGCGTCGTGTCAATGCTCTTTTCGCTAGCATAGTCAGGAAAGTGCAGGTAAAGGCAGTCCGCTTCCCTTATAAGCTCCTCAAGCCTTGCGGCATTGTTGCCGCCGCCGGTAGTGCCGCCTGAAACAAGGAGCGCCTTTAACTCGATGAGGCGTTTTTCTTCATCTTTTAGAAACTTGAGCGCCGTTTTTTGCCTCTCCTCCCTAGCGTTTTCCGCGAAAGCAAAGGCGCAAGGGCTCTCAGCCGCTTCTTTAGAGAAAGCCGCGCTTTTTTCTGAAAAATCGGCAATCTCCTTTTCGGCGGAATCAAGGGAAAGGCTAGGAAAGTCTAGCGGAAGCCCTTCGTTCCCTAGCCTGTAAAACCCGCCTTGAGAAAAATACGCTTCGCAAACTGTGGCATACCGCAGCATGGCATCATTTGTCCTGCGAGGCGCGGCGCTTTGCTCTTGCAAGACGGCTTTGCTGGTCGCGTTGCCTTCGGCGCGCTTGGTTTCTACAGGCGCGAGGCGAAAAGAAGTGCTGTGCAGCTCTAAAACTTGAGCTGTACCCTTTGCGTGTGAAAAGCCGTTGCCCCAAGAAAACTCAAGACCTGTAAAAAAGACAGGGGGAAGCCCTCCACAAGGCAACGCGCCGCCGCAGTCTTCCCTTAAAAGTCTTGCGATGTAGAGGGCTGAAAGCCCCACAGAGCCTAAAGGCGGCGCCTCAAAGACTGCGAGTCCTGCCTTAGAAAGCCTGTCAAGGAAGCGCGATTTTGCATACCGCGTTAAAAAGAATGCGCATGGTTTTTGGCTGCCCCGCTCTTTAGGGCGCGAAGTGAAATCCGCAAGGAGAGGAGGCGATGAGTTTTTATCGAAAGAGCAGCCGCAGAACGCGCGGTCTATCCACACTTGCGCCTCTACCGTTACGGCTAAGTCCGCCGTGATGCCTGCCGCGCTAAGAGCCGACAGCGCCGCGTCAACTGCAATGAGAAAAATGCGACTTCTATTCCTCTTTATAAAGCCTATTGCGTTGTCAAGAGAAGGTCCCGCTCCTGCGACAACTATAGGCTTATGCGCGTCATGCGCAAGGGAAAACCCTTGCGCGTTCCCCGCTGTTATTTCTCCCAAGTTTTTGAAAATGTTCTCTGCGTATTTTCGTCCCAATCGGATAAGGGTTGCCCTGTTCTTCCAAAACGAAGAAATATACTCTGAAACAAGGATTTCAGCTAATCCGTAAAAGGCTGAGTCAAGCGCGGCACCCGCCGAAAGGTCAATGCGAAGATAGCGCCTAAAAGGTTTGGCAATCGCGGCAAGCTCGCCATCAATAAAGCGGACAATGGTCTCTGGCGTTTCGGCGAAAAAGAAGCTAAAAGGCCGCTCGCCCGCGGGTAGCTTTTGCCCGATTGCCTTCTCAATAAAAGGCGCGGAAAAGTTAAAAAGCGCCTGGTCGCTTTCTACAGCGAGAATAAAGGAATCTTCGGGGAGCTTTTCAAGAAGTTGCGGCAGCCCGTAGCCCAAAAGCGGGGAGAAGGCCAAAACGAGCGTGCCCGGAAGAATTTGCGCCCTTGAAGCTGCCTCTTCCGCAATTTTTGCGGGAAACTTTCTCGAATAGAGGAAGCGCCCGCGGTAAAAAACCGAAAAGCCTTCACCTGTGTCTTTCAGGACGGGGGTATCCGCTTTTTCCGCCCGTGCATTCTCTGAAGGCGGGCGCATTTCAGGCGGGGTTACTGGCTGCCTCCGCCTAAAAAGTAGCGCAGATAGGTTATGTCAAAGTTGTCCTTGAACTTATCGCTTGCAAAGTACATTTCTACGATAGAAGAAATTGCCCATTCGGAGGCGTAGTAGGCGGTATTCTGCGCGAAAACGTTGTCCGCGCTGCCATCGTCATCGAGCAGCTCTTCCCCGCTTATCGCAAGGACAACAGCTCCATCGCTAAGCATAACGGGGCGGGAAACTTCGCCTTCCTTTAGCGAGAACGCCTCGCGGAAAAACTCCTCGCTTCTTGTAGCTGTTGAGAGCGCCGCGTCGGAGTTGTCTGCAAGGGCTGGGAGGATATCCACTCCGCCAAAGTTAAGGCTGAACGAGTTGGTTTCCATGCGCACGCGCCCGTACTCTGCCGCCGCGCTTTCAAAGCCTTCTCGTGCCGCGTCTTTTGAAAAGTCTTCGGCCATTATCATGATGTAGTCTTCGATTGTGCCGCGTTCGTTTATTTCCATATAGCTGCGCACTTCGGCTACGGTTTCGGCAGAAGAAAAGTCAGGCGGGGTTGCCGCGCCATCGCAGCGCACAATAGCGTAAGAAATGCCCGATCTTACCGGAGCGCTTAGCTCGCCCTCGGACAAGGCAAGCACGGCTGCCAAATTCGCCGCGTCGGGGAAAAGAGAATTTATGTCTTTTCGCAGATTATTAAGAATTTTTCCGGAAGCGTCTGTCCTGCGGCGGGCGGAATAGGCAGCCTCAGCCTCCGCAAACGTGGTCTCTCCCGATAAAATCATCGCTCTAATTCGTGCGGCTTCGCTTTCCTCGTCTACCGTAATCATCGACAGGTCAAGCGCCGTAAAAAGCTCGGCGTTTTCTTCCCCAAAGCGGATAACCTCGCTTTCAGGGAAGTCCTCTTCTGTAAACGCTACATAGTAGAAACTTCGCTGCGGCGAGCGCATGGCAGAAAGAAAGGCGTTTTCCGCAGTCGATGGCTTGAGCCCAAACATTCCGCTCTCGTCGCCCAAGCAGTCATAGAAATACCGTAAGGCGGTAAGGTCTTCCGTGATAGTTTTGCGCCTTGACATCTTGACTTGCTCCTGCGTGCTGTTGTAAAGCGCATCGGAATAATTGCCGTTTTCGTCCGTGTAGTACAGAGCGATAAGCTCGCGGTTGATTTCCCTGTCCGTTGGGGTGTAGCCTGCAACCTTTAATTCGTCAAGAACCGCAAGGCGCAATATGGCTGACTGGTACGCTTGGCGCATAATTGAGTAAAGCATGCTGTCTGTAACTTGGATACCGAAGCTCTGGTACTGATAGGCGATATCTTGAATTTGCCGCAGGAAAAATGAATCTTGAACGTACTCTACCGGCGTGCCGTTCCATTCTCCAAAGGAAATAGTTCCTGCGGAAGCCCCGCCCGCCGTTGGTATAAAAACAAAGATCACCACCGCCAGAAGAAGTATGATGACAGCGCCGATAAAGGTTAGCTTTTTTTTGAGAGAGGAAGTCATTCCTTAAAGGTAGCACACAGGCGCATTACTGTCAACGCGGGCTCGCGTTTAGGCTTAAGGCATAGCGAAAGAGCGAAAAACTCCGCATATCTTGACTTTTTTTTTATTGGCGTGTATTTTCTTTACTCAACCGGGGGCGTAGCGAAGCTGGTTATCGCGCCGGCCTGTCAAGCCGGAGATCGCGGG
>CAZDXD010000063.1:0-7637 GCA_964509415.1 uncultured Treponemataceae bacterium | reverse complement strand
GCGCGGAGAATTGCCGCGGCGCCTCTGGAGCTGATTGTCGCCCCGGTTATAGCCTGAATATCGCTGCCTACGGCAAACTCGTCATAAATGCTTTTCCCTGCGAACTGGTCAATAAACGGGCTGTCCGCTATCCTCGTGCCGAGCCCCGCCGTATCGGAAGTTGACGTAACCCTATACTGGATAAGCTTCCCGTCGGGGGAAAATGCTGAAAGGATTGTGGAAGTCTCGTAAGTCGCTCCCGTAGCCTGAACAAGAACCCCTTCGGTTTCGCCTCCCTTTACAGCGCGGTAAACTCTTTCAAACGAAATGCGGCTGTTTTCGGATGAAACCTCCGAGGCGATATTCTCAAAGGAGTCGGCATCCGGGAAAAACTCGGCAAAAATCTCGAAAGCCTCACTCTCGGCGGCAAGGGCGATGACGGGGGCGGTGAAGCTCTGCACAAAGGCTAGGGCAACGCACGCCACGCCCGCATACGCGCAAAGAATTAACGCAAGTTTTACAGTGCCTGTATTTTTCATATTCATTTCTGTTACCCTTTTTTAGCCTTTGGCTTAGGTGTCCACCCGTACTTGCGAACGATAATCTTATTCAAGAACGGCGCAAGCGCGTTCATGACAAGGATGCTGAACATCACGCCTTCCGGGTATCGTCCAAAAATGCGGATAAGCGCCGTTATAATCCCGCACCCCGCGCCGAACACAATTCTTCCCCACGGCGTTTGCGGGGCAGTCGTGTAATCCGTTGCCATAAACACCGCGCCAAACAAAAGCCCGCCTGAAAGCAACGTAATGATGGGGTCCATTCCAGCGATCCAAGTGATGATAAGCGTGGAAACAATCATCGCGGCGGGGGCGCGCCAGTCAACTATCTTCATCGCGATAAGGACAATCCCCGCAATAAGAATTATAGGAATCGCCGACTCGCCAATGCAGCCGCCCCGCTGCCCTGTAAAGAGAGCCCCGTACATTTCCAACACGGAGTCAAAGCCCATGCGGGATGCTATCTGAGAGGCGGAAAGGACGGCGTAACTGTCATCCGGCTTTAGAAGGGCCAACGGTGTCGCGCTAGAGACAGCGTCCGCTCCAGAGGTGAAAGGCGCAGTCCATGATGACATTGCAGAAGAAAAGCTTATAAAAAGAAAAGCTCTTCCTGCAAGGGCGGGGTTAAAGACATTCGCGCCCAAGCCGCCGAAAAGCTCCTTCGCTACGACTATCGCGAAAAGGGCTCCAAGCGCGGTCATCCACACGGGCATTGTAGGCGGTAGCGTCAGGGCAAGGAGCAGCCCCGTAACCACAGCAGAGAAATCCCCTGCGCGGACATCCTGTTTTGTCAAAAGCCTAAAGAGGGACTCAAAGCCCACGCAGCAGGCTACAGAAACCAAAATTGTAATGAGGGCACGGACTCCAAAAAGGACTATCCCGTAGATGGCGACCGCGAGCAACGCAATAACAACAGAAAGCATAATCTGCCTTGTTGTCCTTCCAAAGGAAATGTGCGGCGCGGGCGTAAGATAAATACCTGGTTTATTTGTTTCAGCCATAAAACTCATCCTCCTTATTGTAGAACAAACGGTCAGGCTTTTCCCGCCGCTGCTTGGAGGCGAGCCTTATCGCGCGCCCTTTCCTGCTGCACAAGGAATTGCCCCTCCATAAACCGCTGCACTAGCTTGATGGAAGCCGGGCAGACGTAAGCGCAAGTGCCGCACTTGACGCAGTCCATAAGGCCGTAGCGTTCGGCCGCCTTCAGCTTGCCGGCTTTCAGTGCCCGCACAATCAAGACGGGGTTAATGCGGCACCCGCATACTTGTATGCACCTTCCGCAACTAATGCAGGGACCTTCTTCCGAAATATCCACTTCTTTAGTAGAAAGAAAAAGAACGCCGGACGTGTTTTTGGCGACAGGAAAGGCGGCGCTCTTCATGCCAATACCCATCATAGGTCCGCCCGATATAACCTCCGCTAAGTCGTCCTTAACGTCGGCCGCCTCGTCTATAAGCTCTGAGACGAGCGAACCTATCGGCACAAGAAGGTTTTTAGGACTTGAGCAAGCGCCGCCGGAGATTGTCACCGCCCGCTCAATTAGAGGCTTTCCTTCCCTAAAAGCCTCGGAAACCGCCTTTAGCGTGCCCGTGTTGGAGACAATGCAGCCCGCCGCGGCTGGGATTCCGCCTGAAGGAACCTCCCGCCCCGTAACGGCGGCAATCAGCATTTTCTCACCACCTTGCGGGTACTTTGTCTTGCACACGGTTACAGAAAGGTTGCCGCCCTTGGGGTGCGCTGCTATAGCCCTTTCCAAAAGCGGCACAACGGAGAGTTTGTTGTCCTCAACCGCTACAGTGCCTCGCTCGGCTCCCGTAATGCTCACCACGATTGCAAGGCCATCAATCACAGCCTCCGCGCTTTCTGTCATTATGCGCGCGTCTGCCGTAAGGTACGGCTCGCACTCGGCGCCGTTCGCAATCACAATGTCGATTTTGGCATCAGGCGGCGGGTTAAACTTTACATGGGCAGGAAATGCAGCGCCGCCCATGCCGACAATGCCCGCGTCATGAACACGGGCGAGAGCTTCCTCTTTTGTGCATGAAAACGGATCAAGGGGCGGCATGAACTGGGTTTTTTCGTCGCCCTCGTCCGCTTCAATCACAACGCAAGGGGCTTCCTTGTTGCCTGTAACCAAGACGCTGTCAACCTTTTTTACAGTTCCGGAAACAGAAGCGTGAACCGGGACAGACATTCTGCCATCGGAAGTGGCGATAACCTGCCCCTTGACGACAGAATCTCCGGCTTTAACTACAGGAGAATTTGGCGCACCGCCCTGTGTAACCGGAATGTAGACAGTCTTGGAAGAAGGAAAAGCCCTTGCCAGCGGAAGGGCTTCAGTTGCGGCTTTCATTTCTGGAGGATGAACGCCGCCTGCAAAAGTTTTTCGTTTCATAGGTTATTAAATACTATAAAGCCCACTGGTTGAATAAGTCAAGGTATTTTTTTATCCTACAGGCACTATTATGCAAACAAAATAATCGATGGAGAAAACCAAATGAGACAGAAGCTGTTTTTCCCTCTGGCGGCAGCCTGTTGCCTTTTTGCATGTGCATTCGCTGCCGCGTATAACCCGCCTGCGGGAGGCGAGCTGGCAGCAGACTTCGCATCCCCGCTGACGCTAGGCGGCGGCGCCCTTGCGGCGGGCGGGCCGCTTGGCTCGGTATTGCCGGCGGAGCTGCTTGTAAACCCTGCCCTTTCCGCAGGCGAGCAGAGATTCCTGCTTGACATCTCTTACGCCGGGCTTGTCAGCACGGAAGGAGAAAGAGGGTATGGCAATATTGTCAACCTCGGCACAGTAATTCCAACTTCTTTTGCGGTTTTTGGCGGAAGCCTAAACTTTATACATTCTCCGTTTAACGGAGTGCTTCCTCTAGGTACCTCGCTTGGAGCAAACTTCTCCGTCTCGAAAGACCTGACTGAAAACTTTTACGCAGGCGTAGGAATTTCCGCGCGGTTTGGGTCTGGAACAACGGGCGTTGCCGGCAGCGTAGGCGTTCTGTACAACTTTGGCGATTTAGCCTTCCTTAAAGACTTTAAGCTGGGCGTGGCCTTTACAGGGCTCGGCACGGCATTCAAGCCGAAAAATGCTTATGGGGTTATAGATGCAACAGCCGATCTGACAGGCTTCTCCTCGCCATTTACGTTGCGGTCGGGAGTTTCCTTCCTTTTACTAAAAAACAGCTTTATAAGCGCCGGATTTTCGGCAGGCCTTGCCTTCCCGACATTCCAGAACGTGATTTTCAATTTGGGAGCCGAGGCTGAAATAAAGGAAGTGTTTTTTGCAAAAATCGGCTGGACGGCAAACATTCGCGAGACTATCCAATACAGCAAGATATACGGCAACGTGGACTCCCTTATTCCCTCGTTTGCAGTCGGCGTGAGGCTAAAGATAGGAAGCGCCGCTGCCAGCAGGCTAACCGGCATCCAAGACTGGGAGCAAAGCGAGCTTACGCCGTCAATCGGGTGGAAGTACCTTGAAGGCGGAATTCACGCCGTTTCAGCAGGAGCTACGCTAAGGCTTGGGCAAAGGGACGAAACCGGTCCCGAAATACGAATTGACCTTCCTCAGGCGGAAACGCAGCCTGTTGAAGAATGAGGAGAAGGCAAGTAATGAGAAAGAGCATAAAGAAACTTGTAATTTTAGCCTCTTTGTTTTTGGCAGCATCGGCTTGGGCGCAAGAAAGGGATTCAGGCATTTACATTTCGCCAAATAATGACGGCGTGCAGGACGCGCTTGAGTTTTCAATCCAAATAAGAGACAAGCGCTATGTTCAAGGCTGGGCGTTTATAATAGAAAATGAGGCGGGCGAGGTTGTCCGCACAATAGAAAACAAGGAGTCGCGCCCCGAAATGGAGACGCAGAGTGGCTTTATAGGTGTCGTGAAGAGCATTTGGCGGATGCTCACTCGGGTAAAAAGGGGAGTCGCCGTGCCCGACACCCTGCGCTGGGACGGCACAATGGACAGCGGCGCCGTGGCGCCTGACGGCAAATATTTCTTCTATGTAACTGCGTCAGACGACAACGGGAACGAAAGCTCAACGGAACGAATAGCCTTTTACTTGGACAACACGCCGCCTGAAGTTTTTGCCTTTCCGCCATACGGTGCGGACGGGATGATTTTCAGTCCTGACGGCGACAACAACAAGGACACCTTCGAGATAACCCAAGGCGGTTCCGTGGAGGACCTTTGGGAGATTACTGTCTTTAATGCGGCTGGCGCCCCTGTGCGTGAGGAAGCTGTGCGGGGGGCGGAGCCTTCAAACTTTGTCTGGGACGGCAAAGATTCCGAGGGCGGAATTGTTCCTGACGGCGTTTATTCTTACAGAATAGCCGCGACAGACAGGGCGGGAAACAAAAACTCCGCCGAAATCCACAATATAGTAGTAAACACTGTGCGCCCGTCAATCAGCGTGGCAATCGATACAAACGCTTTTTCGCCGAATGGCGACGGCGTAAAAGACACAATCGCGCTGATTCCCGATATTCCGGTTACGCAAGGCCTTCAGAGGTGGACAGTTTCCGTTATTGGGGAGGACGGCTCGGCGATGAGGGTCTTTGACAACCCAATGCGGGAAAGCTCCCGGCCTGCCACAATAGTATTCGACGGCAAGGACGAAAGAGGTTCCCTTCTTCCTGAAGGCAGGTACACGGCGCGAATTACGGCGGAATACGCTAACGGTCACCGCCCCGAAGCGATTTCTCCGGTTTTCACGCTGGACGTAACGGCGCCTTCGGGGTCTATCACGGCATCAACGGGCGTTTTCTCGCCTGTGGGCGGCGGCTCACTTGGCACGGTAACATTCACGCATCAGGTTTCTCAGGAAGCAAACTGGCTCGCCGAAATCATTCCGGCAGGAGGCGGAGAAGCTGTGCGCACCATCTCCTTTGGAACGCGCTTACCTGAAACCTTTGAGTGGAACGGCCGCACTGATTCGGGCGCTATCGCCCCTGACGGGCTTTACGAATATGTTCTTTCCAGCACCGATGAGGCAGGCAATTCGGCTTCTTTCCGCTCGCGGCAGGTCAGCCTCAATACGGAACGGGCCGACCTCATTTTGCAGAGCAGCACCACGGCATTCTCGCCAAACAACGATGGGCGCAAAGACACGGTAACATTCACTCCGGTTATAAGGGCTGAAACCCCCGCGGCAAGCTACAGCCTTGAAATACGGGACAGCGAGGGAATCCCCGTGCGCACATTCAGCGGCGAAGGCTCCGTGCCGCAACGTTTTGTCTGGGATGGAGCAGGGGACAGCACAGGGCAGATCTGCCCTGACGGGACATACACTGCGCTTCTTTCGGTTACGCTGATTAATATGCAATCGTCAAGTGCGGAATCGCCGCCTTTTGTTCTGGACACGCAGTATCCTTTTATTGAAGCAAATGCCGAATGGCTTTTGTTTTCGCCGAACGAACAGAGCACGCGGAAAACCCTTCCGATTGCGCAGCGCTCTTCGGAAGAAGCGATGTGGAGGGCGGAAATCACAAATAGCTCAGGGGCAGTTATCCGAAGCCTTTCTTGGCAGGGGTATGCCGAAGACTTTCAGTGGGACGCGCGGGACAATTCGGGGAACCGCGCCGCGGACGGTGTCTACTCATACACAATCACCTGCGAAGATGAAGCCGGCAACACTGCTTCAAGAACTATCGCTGGCATTACCGTGGACAGCCGCAGCCCTCAAGTTTATATCACGGCGGAACTTCCCGCCTTCTCGCCAAACGGCGACACCGTCATGGACACTCAAGTATTTGCGGTTGGGGCTAACATAAGGGACAACATCGAGTCTTGGAATTTAAGCATTGTGCCTGCGGAAGGAAGCGATGAAACAGTTGTGCGAAGCTGGTCCTCCGGCACTGATGGGTCTCTGCCGGAGCGCCTTGAATGGGACGGCAAGGGCGATGACGGCTCTAGCCTTGAAGGAAGATTCCGCGCGCTGCTTTCTGTTTCTTACGAGAAGGGCGAGCAGACGGCGGCTATCACGCCGACATTCCTTATCAACATAACGCCGCCGGCTTTGAATGTGAGCCTTTCGCCGCGCTTTTTCAGCCCGGATAACGACGGAATAGACGATGACCTGTTTATCAGCTTGTCGGCACATTCTCTTTCGTCTTTTGAACAATGGTCCTTTGAAATAAGAGAGCCTGAAGGAACAGCAGGGCGCATATTCTGGCAGACAGGCGGAAGGGGCACCATTACGGAGCAGATTATTTGGGACGGAAGATCGAACGAAGGCGAGCTTGTTCAAGCGGCAATGGACTATCCTTTCACGTTCACCGTCAAGGACAGCGTGGGCATGACTTCCGTTGTGCGCGGCTACATACCTGTCGATGTCCTTGTTATCCGCGATGGGGATAACCTGAAAATCGCTGTACCGTCAATTATATTCGCAAGAAACGTTGCGACATTCGACGGGCTTGACCCTGACGTAATCGAAAGAAACAACCAAATTTTAAGCCGCATTGCCGAAATCCTTAACCGCTTCAAAAGCTACAGCGTTGTTATTGAAGGGCACGCCAACAACGTTACGGGAACGGAGCGTGAAGACACGGAAGAGCTTATCCCGCTTTCGCAGGCAAGGGCTGATGCCATCAAGGTTATTTTGCAGAGAAACGGCGTAAACGGTGCAAGGCTTTCCACAGTCGGAATGGGCGGAACGCGACCCGTTGCAGCACTGGAAGACAGTGACAACTGGTGGAAAAACAGGCGCGTTGAGTTTATTCTTATAAAATAAGGAGAAGCGGAATCCCTTTATTAAGGAGGGTTAAAATGAAGGCGGGCATTCTCGGAGCAGGGAAAATTGCAATAGTCATGGCGGAAACAATCCGCAAAATGAACGAAAGCGGAGACAGCCGCGTGGAGCTCTACGCGGTTGCATCCCGCGACGGGGAGCGTGCCCGTGCGTTCGCGGAAAAGCACGGCGTTAAAAAAGCTTATTCCTCTTACGCCGAAATGCTTGAAGACCCTGATCTTGACCTTGTCTACATAGCAACGCCGCATTCGCACCACTATAGGCAGATTAAGCTCTGCGCCGATTACGGAAAGCACGTCTTGTGCGAAAAAGCCTTTACCGTAAACGCAAGGCAGGCGCAGGACG
>CAZDXD010000062.1:0-7677 GCA_964509415.1 uncultured Treponemataceae bacterium | reverse complement strand
TGATTTGCGGCGGCAGGGAGCATTCGCCCGCGCTTGCAACGCAGGCGCTCAATCTTCTTTTGGTAGCTAAGTACCTTGAGCGCATGGGCGACCACATTGTGAACATTGCGGAGAGTGTGGTGTAGTTTTTTAGTGGCTAGAGTAGGGCAAGCAGCGGCTTGGCATGCGCGCGTAGAAAGCTGCTTACTTTGCCCTAGAGACTAAGAGACTAGGCAACTAGCAAACTAGACAATAGTACACTAGACCACTAAAACAAAATCAACCACACATATTGCAATATGACTATCGCAATTAGCGAGGAAAGCGAGGCTGGCTTGCGCCGGAAATTCAGAGACGATTTCGCAGGGGCGCCGTATGGCAAAATCGCGGCAAAAAGGGTATGATTGCCGCATGCTGGAATTGGTTGCGCCCGCGGGAAACGTTGAAACGCTTGACGCCGCCGCAAGCTCAGGCGCCGACGCGGTTTACTTGGGGCTTAAAAGCTTTAACGCTAGAATGAGAAGCGAAAACTTTACTTGGGCGCAGTACGCGGCGGCGGCAGAAGCCCTCCACAAGCGCGGCAAGAAGGTTTTTGTTACGGTGAACACCATAATAGAGGAGTCGGAACTTGAAAGCCTTTACCGCCTGCTGGCCTTTCTTGACAGGAACATGCCCGACGGCATAATCGTGCAGGACTTTGGCGCTATGGCAATGGCGCGCTCGCATTTTCCGCGCCTTCGCGTTCACGCTTCCACGCAGATGAACATCTCTTCCGCGCGGGCTGTAAATGCTTTAAGCCGGGCGGGAGTTTCGCGCGTTGTGCTTTCAAGGGAACTCTCGCTTGACGAAATAAAGGAAATCCGCGGCTCGACATCGTGCGAGCTTGAAGTGTTCGTGCACGGGGCGCTTTGTGTCTCTGAATCGGGGCTTTGCCTTTTTTCGAGCTTCTTCGGCGGAAAGTCCGCAAACAGGGGAATGTGCACTCAAGCCTGCCGCAGGTTTTATTCAGCGGAAGGCGGCGAAAAGAAAAGCGGCTCGTTTTTCTCCATGCGCGACCTTCAGCTTATAGACGATATCCCGGACCTCGCAAGCGCGGGCGTTAATGCCTTCAAAATAGAAGGAAGAATGAAAAGCGCGGAATACGTCGGCGCGGTTGTGTCGGCTTACCGCTACATGATTGACAACTGGGAAAAAGACAGGCGCGCCGCGGCGGAGACGGCAAGGCGCATTCTTGCCGACGACTTTGCCCGCGAAAAGACGCGCTACTGGCTCAAAGATTTTAGCCCCGAAAGCGCGCTTAACCCCGAAGGACCGGCGGGCACAGGGCTTTTCCTTGGCACAATCGCAAGGACAAAAAGCGGCGCGGATGCAGGCTCGGTTTCGGTTTCGGGCAGCAAAACGGTTCTTGCCTCCCTTTCCGAAAGCCGTTACGCTCCTGAAGCGGGGGATACAATACGGCTCCACAAAAAAAACGGGGAGAGGCGCGAAAGCTGGAAGATTAAAGCGGTTGTTGCCGAAGAAGGAAAGAAAGGCAAGGGCTCAAGGTGCTGGGTTGACATTCCCGAAGGCTTTTCTGTAGGCGATGAGGTTTACCTTTTGCAGACAAAGGCGATGTCAAGGCGCTTTCCGCGTGTCTTGCCGCGAAGCCTTGCAGCTTTTAATGACCGCCCCCACGGGGAAAAGCTCCCCGCGCTCCAAGCTGACGAAGCCCCGCTTGCCGGCGGGCAGGGCGGCAAAAAAAGGGGAAAGCGCCGGCTAGATGAGCCCTTCCCCGAAGGCGTTTATGTTCAGGTTTCAGAGCCGCAGGACTTTTACGCGGCGCTTTTGCTCAAGCCCGTTCGCATTGCAGCGGAGCTTAGCGAAAAGATGCTCCGCTTTCTTCTTGGCACAGGCGGGGCGGGCAAGCCTCTTCCTGTTTCTAAAAGCGCAGTTATTGTCTCTCTTCCGCCCTTTTTTCCTCAAGCTGAAGAAAAGAAAACGGAAGAGGCTATTGCCGCGCTCATTAAAGCGGGCTACAAATCTTTTATTGCGAACAATGCGGGGCATTTAGGCTTGCTTCGCGCGGCAAAAGCGGTGTTAAAAAGTGAGCGCTGGGGTTCTCTTTCTATTGCGGCGGGGCCTTATCTTTATTCGTTTAACAGTCGCGCGATCGCATGGCTAAAGGCGCAAGGGGTTTCCGCCTTTGTTTCGCCATACGAAAACTCGCGCAAAAACCTTGAAAGCGCCTTTACGCCGGAAGAGCGGCGCAAAGTGATTCTTCCTGTATTCGCTTACCCCGCGCTTTTCAGAATGCGCTTTGACAAGCCCGAATCCTACGACTTTGAGTGGTTTACGAACAAGCGCGAAGAGTTTTTCCGCCTTGCACAATGCGAAAGCGGGGGCTCCATTGTTCACTCAGGAATTCCGTATTCGATTGCCGACAAAAAAGCCCTGCTTGAACGGCTCAAGTTTAACCGCGTTCTCTTTGATTTTTCCTCCGCGCATTTGTCAAAGAAGGAATACAGGGCTGTTGCAGATTCTTGGCTTAGGGCTGAGCCTCTTGCGGGCTTGTCGCGCTTTAACTGGAAAGAAGGCTTTTACAAGCCTGAAACGGAAAAGGCTTTGCAAAAAAGCGCCGCGCCCGCTGTACACAGCACCGGAAGCGCGGGCAGAAAAGGGAGCTAAAAACGGTTAAGCGTTGCATTGCGTTGAGGTGCGCTTGCCCGCGCGCGCGCAATAGGATATACTGCCGCTTGTGAGCCATCGGGTGCAAATCCATACTGTTTCCATCATAGCGCTTCTTGCGCTTATGGTTTTCCTTATGGCGGAGATTTTTCTGCCATACGGAAGTGTGCTTTTGTGGTCCGCTGTTTTTTATCTTGTTCTCCGCCCCCTGTACAACAAAATTCTCTCGCGCTTCAAAAAAAACAGCCGCTTTTTCAAGCTCAAATGCCAGCTGCTCGCGGGGTCCTTTTCCGTCGGCACCGTTGTTGTCGTGGCGTTTTTCTTTGCCTTTCTTATTCTCAATCTCGCGGGGCAGATAGTTTCATCTGTCAACGATCTTATTCCGTTTGTCAATTCGAATCTCGATTTTTTCAAAGACAGCGAAGCAGGAAAAAACATTTCTGTTTTGGTTTTTGAATGGTCAGCGGGCACAATCGATCTTTCAGGCATAGACTTTAAGGCGCAAATTGTTTCGCTTTTGATGCAGTATTCCGACAACATCCTTTCCGCGTCGAGAAGCCTTGTTTCCAATTTAACATCGTTTTTTGTGTCGCTCTGCTTTATGTGCTTTTCGCTCTATTTTTTCTATATGGACGGCTCGTATCTTACAAGCCTTTTGATTAACGCAATCCCGATTGACCGGCGGCAGACCCGCGCTTTGATGAGAAAATTCCGCGATGTTTTGGGAAACCTCGTGCAGGGGCTTTTCCTTGTGGCGCTTTACCAAGCAACCGTTGCGTTTATTATTTTTTCTATATTCCGCATAGGCGGCTCGCTTTTATTCGCAGTACTCGTTTTTTTCTGCTCGTTTATTCCGATGTTCGGCTGCGCGATTATCTGGCTGCCGCTTGCCATTATGCTTGCGGTTACGCGGGGCATTCTTCCGGCGGCGCTTTTTATAATCCTTTGTGCCGTGCTTATCAGCTTTATGGATAATTTTTTAAGGCCTTTCCTTTTGAAAAACCGCATAAAAATACACCCGCTTTTGATTTTCTTTTCGATTCTCGGCGGCATAAATTTCTTTGGAATAAACGGGCTCATTTTGGGGCCGATAACGGTTATTCTCTTTTTTACGATTGTGGATATGGTTTCCGAAAATTCTCCCGGCTCGGAAACGCCTGTGCCTTTGGATAAAGGCGAAGACAATGAAAATGAAAATGGGGATTAGCGGCATTGACGCGCTATGCGCCGCGCTTTCGGAAAGCGAATACTGCGTGGCTTTTACGGGCGCGGGAATAAGCACGCTTTCGGGGATAAGGGACTTCCGCGGCAAGAACGGCATTTACACAACGGGCGGCGCTGACGCTGAAAAGATGTTCGACATCGATGTGTTCATGAAAGACCCGTCAGTCTATTACCGTGCGGCGCGTGATTTAATTTACAACCTTGATGAAAAAAAGCCGTCAATAGTTCACACGGTGCTTGCCCGCCTTGAAGAGCTTGGAATTGTCCGCGCGGTAATTACGCAGAACATCGATTTGCTTCACCAGAAAGCGGGCTCGAAAAGGGTAATCGAAGTGCACGGCTCTCCGACAATCCACGAGTGCCTAAGTTGCAACTTTACAATGGAATTTGAAAAAGCCGCAAGTGTTGTCCGCTCTGGGGACATTCCGCTTTGCCCTGACTGCGGAAAGGCTCTAAAGCCGCGCATTACCTTTTTTGGAGAGAGCCTTCCCGACCGCGCCCTGCGCGAAGCCGAGGAGGAGGCGTCAAAGGTGGACTTGCTTTTGGTTTTAGGCTCGTCTCTTACAGTTTACCCCGCCGCTGCCCTGCCTGGCATTACGTTGCGCTCCGGCGGGCGCATTGCGATTGTGAATAACCAATCTACCGCCTACGACGAGATGGCTTTCTTGCGCTTTGACGACCTTGAAACGGTGTTTGCCGCCATTGAAGAGCGCTTTGCCTGAATGAAAAAGGCCGATGCCATTGCGGTTTTTTTGCTTTATCTCCTTGTATACTTTTCCTTCGGGTATCTAGCCGCCGTGCTTGAGACGGACGCGCTCGCGCTCCAGTGCGCCTTTACGTTGGCAGTTGGGGCAATCCCGTTTTTGTACGCCGCGCTTCGACGCATTCCGTTTAGGGCATTCTTCTGCGCCGGTAATTTTTCAGCGGGGCTTCTTGCGGGGGCTCTTTTGTGCATGGCAGGAGCTTCGATTCTTTCAGGCGAAGCGCAGATTGTCTCATCCCTTTTTACGGGCTCTTTTTCCTCCGAAAGCTCAATGCAGCTTGACGCGCTTCTTGTATCTTATCCGCGCCCGCTCGTCTTTGTGGCTTCCGCTATTCTTCCTGCACTCTGCGAAGAGACGCTTTTCCGCGGTTTTATTCTCTCTGCGCTGCGGAAATCGCCAGAGGCGTATTCAGGCTTTAGGCGCGAGGCATTCGCGGTTTTTGCCTGTGCGCTGTTGTTTGCCGCCGCGCACATGGACCCCTTGCGCTTTCTTTCTAGCTTTATTTCAGGGCTTGCAATTTCGTATGCAGCCTGCGCGGCGGGCTCGCTTGTTCTTCCAATGGCAATGCACTTTTTTAACAACAGCGCGGCGCTTCTTCTTTATTTTGCGGTATCGGACGCTTTCCGTGACAACGCGGCAGGATATTCTGCCGCAGCGGGAGATGCCGCGGTTTTTGCAGAATTGGAAATGGCGGCACGGCTTAGCGCGTTTTCTCCGGCGCTCCCGTTTTTTCTTTTTGCCGCTGCGGTTTCGGGCTTTTTGATTTTCGCAGGCGCAAAGATTATAAGGCGGCTTGCTCCGAGTGCATAGGCTTTTTTGCAAATTGTGTAAAAAACATCTTTTATTCTTAACGCAGACTTGAGCGTTAAGAAATCTTAACGCGGGTCGAGACTAGATCAGCTCCAAACCTTGCCTTTTGCCCCCTTTCCCGCTATTATTCCCCTATGCCCCAAGCTGAATCAGGCAAGATTATAGTGCGCGGAGCGCGGGAACATAATCTTAAAAACATTAACATTGACCTTCCGCGCGGAAAGCTCATTGTAATTTCAGGGCTTTCGGGTTCGGGCAAAAGCTCGCTTGCCTTTGATACGCTCTTTGCGGAAGGGCAGCGCCGCTATGTGGAGTCTCTTTCCTCATACGCTAGACAATTCTTGGGTCGCCTCGACAAGCCTGACGTGGACTATATAGAAGGGCTTTCGCCCGCTATCTCGATTGAGCAAAAGTCAACTAACAGGAATCCGCGCTCAACTGTTGGGACGGTAACCGAAATTTATGACTATTACAGGCTTTTGTTCGCGCGAATTGGAAAGCCGCATTGCCCCTCGTGCGGGCGGGAAATATGCGAGCAGTCTGTCGATCAGATTGTCTCTGCCATTGCCGCATGGCCTGAGGAGACGCGCATTCAAATTCTCGCGCCGCTTATGCGGGGAAAAAAGGGCGAGCACCAGAAAATCATTGCCGACATGAAAAAGGCGGGCTTTGCGCGCGCGCGCATTGATGGCGTTCCCGTAAGCCTTGACGAGGCTGTAAAGCTCGACAAGCAAAAAAAGCACACAATAGAGATTATCGTAGACAGAATCATTCTTGGCGGAGATGTAAGAAGGCGGCTTGCGGAGTCGGTGGAGACGGCTCTTTCATGCTCGGACGGCATTCTCCTTGTCTTGAGGCAGCGGGAGGATGGCGGCACGGACGAGGTGTTCTTTTCGCAGAAAAACGCCTGCCCCGATTGCGGCATTTCAATTCCTGAACTCCAGCCGCGCCTTTTTTCTTTTAACAGCCCGCTCGGCGCTTGCCCTTCGTGTTCAGGGCTTGGCTTTAAGCAGGAATACGACCCCGACCTGATTATCCCCGACTGGAGCCTCTCATTCGATGAAGGCGGAATCGCGCCGTACAATCCTGACACCGCATGGAACCGCGCCCGCTTTGAAGCGCTTGCCCGCAAATACAGGTTTTCGCTTTCGCAGCCCCTTTCCAAACTTTCAGAAGAAAATCGCAATATTCTCTTTTACGGGTCGGGCGATGAGACAATACAGTGGAGCTATGTAAGCCGAGACGGAAGCCACAGCAGCAAATACAGCCAGCCTTGGCCCGGCCTTATTGCCGACATGAAGCGGCGCTATGTTGAAAGTTTTTCAGAGGCGCAGAGGGAAAATCTTGAGCGCTATATGTCAAACCGCGTCTGCGAAGAATGCGGCGGTAAGAGGCTAAAGCCCGAAATCTTGGGCGTTACGGTCTGCGGCAAAAGCATACACGAGCTTACGCAGCTTTCAGTGGCGGAGTCTGTTGAGTTTTTCCGTAATATAAGCCTTTCGGAAACAGAGACGGCAATTTCAGGGCAGATACTGAAAGAGATTAACGCCCGCCTTTCCTTTTTGCAAAATGTAGGGCTTGAATACCTTACGCTTGAAAGGCAGGCCGCCACTCTTTCAGGCGGGGAGGCGCAGCGCATTCGCCTTGCAACGCAAATTGGCTCTGGACTTATAGGCGTTCTCTACATTCTTGACGAGCCGTCTATTGGCCTTCACCAGCGGGACAACCAACGGCTAATAGACACGCTTCTTTACCTGCGCAATCTCGGCAACACGCTTATCGTTGTTGAGCATGACGAGCAGACGTTGCGTACTGCGGACTATATTGTTGACATGGGACCGGGCGCGGGCGTTCACGGCGGCGCGATTGTTGCAGAAGGCTCGCCTGAAGAGGTAATGCGCGTGGAGCAAAGTCTTACCGGCTGCTATCTTGTAGGCACGCTGAAGATGGATATACCGGAAGAGCGGCGGCGGGGAAACGGAAAGTTTATTGCCCTTGAAGGAGTAAGCAAGCACAATCTTAAAAATATTGACGTGCGCATTCCGCTTGGCACCTTTACCTGCATTACCGGCGTTTCAGGTTCGGGGAAGTCTACGCTTCTTTCCGATGTGCTTTATCCCGCAGCCGCTGCAAGGCTTTACAGGCATTCAGCCTTTCATCTTCTCCATGAGAACGCACCTTTCAAGAGAATCAGGGGCTTAGAGTACATTGACAAGGTGATTAACATTGACCAAAG
>CAZDXD010000061.1:0-7843 GCA_964509415.1 uncultured Treponemataceae bacterium | reverse complement strand
ACCAAAGCGAGCTTGCACAAGGCGATGACAGCATAACAACGGAAACCTCCTACACTTGGAGCGTTTACGGCTCCGTAACGCCCGACGTTTCCTTCCTTAACCCTTGGATAACTACGCTTTCTATCTCTTCGGTTTCAGCCTATGTTTCCTTTGCATCAAAGACCAACAGCTCGCTTTCGGGCAACGCCGCAAGCTACTCGCCTGAACGCAGGTTCTTTTACCCTGAATACATAAAGCCTTCAATTACGTTCAAGGCGGCGGGAACGCTTTTTTCTTCCGAAACAAGCTACGGCAAAAGCGGCAAAAAAGATGACGCGCCTGATGTAAGCAGGGTTTTTAATCCCTTTGCGCCCGAAAAAGATGGAATTGCCTCTCAAGATGCCGCTAGCGAAGGAGGGGAGCTAGTCGTCCTTGCACTAGGTGTTGCGC
The DNA here is from genome assembly GCA_964509415.1 of uncultured Treponemataceae bacterium. GTDB lineage: Bacteria > Spirochaetota > Spirochaetia > Treponematales > Treponemataceae > Avitreponema. The sequence goes on along the minus strand of CAZDXD010000061.1, from coordinate 7,414 downwards.
AGCGGCTTGAAAATGCAGGATATGAATTTGAAACTACGCTCGAAGAGCTTCTTGAGCTAAGGGAAGAAGATGATGGCGAGGAGGAATACACTACAATAGACCTATCGCGCCTGCGAGCGGCGGGCGAGGAGATGACAGCGGAGGAGCTTGCCATACTTGAAGCGGCAGGCGAGGAGCTTACTGCACGCGAGCTTGGCATAATCGGAAGCGCAGGCGTTTCCCTTACGGAAGAGGAAATTGCGGAGATAGAAAGCGAGATAGAAGAAGCGTTCGATACTATCGAAACCGAAATAGCTGTTTCCGCCGCGCCTTCGGCTACTGCAAGACCCATAGACCGCTTTATTCCCGCCTTTTCTTCAGCTAGAAGCATTTCCACGCGCACGCTTTCTTCGGGCGCGGGAACAAGCGCCTATTCGCTTGACTGGGATTTTTCGCCTTCGTTTACGTTTGAAGGCACGTTTGACACTTCCTCATGGGATTCGCCTTCTGATGTTTCGCCTGAAGATTTTTCCTCGCTCTTTTATCAGATTAAAACGCCTGTAAGCCTTATGGGAGATTTTTCTTATGACAGGGATTTTATTAAAATTTCTTCCGATTTGAACTTTACCAATACTATGCAGGATCACTTTTATCTTTCCAACAGCGTTTACCCCACCGGCGGATCGAGCCGCGAAAACATCATTTTGACTGACCTCACAAACAGCGTTTTCGCGCTGGAAATGGATAACGAAATTAGCGTGCATCCATTCAAAAACAGCCCGCTCTTTCACCCTGTGGAAATCGCATGGGATTTTACCGCTGACCTTCTGCGCGAGGATTTTATCGGAACGGCTGGCAACCCTGAATGGCAGGTGAAGGCGATTGAATGGAATGATTCTTTTGTTGACACGCACAGCGTAACTGCCGTGCTCGGCGTGGATGCCTTCGGCTATGAGGAAACTTTCTCGTTCAGTACAAACCTCACCCCCCTTTTAAGCTCTTATGAAAGCGAGCTTGACCTCTCGTGGTTTTTCGGCTCTTTCAACATGAACGGCAAGTATTTTCAGGAGGAAAGCGCGGACGGCAACACGGAATGGGAATGGGACCCTGTGGAGTTCGCCCTTTCATTTAACCTGCCGCTGGACTTTACAGCTTCCACCGAATATGAGCACGACTTCAATGAAAACGAGCCTTCAACTCTTTCGTTCAGGCTGGCGCACAACAACTTTTCTGCATATTACACTATGAACAACGCCATTCAGTATACGCTTGAAGAGGGCACAGGCTGGGTTGCAAAAGGCACGGAGCCTGAATTTAAGCCTTACGCGGCAGGTTTCTCCTTTTCCAATATATCCTCACCGTTAAAGCTTAAATTTTGGAAAAACCGCATTGCAATAAGCGCAGGGGTAAACATGGGACTTGAGTTCAACCTTGTAAAGCAAACCGAAAGCAGCTTTAATTTTAGCCCTGAAATTAAAGTTGAAATTGCAGACTTCTTCGACTTTACCTTTAGCTCTACAAGTACGAATAAGGTAATTGCGCGATATTTCCAGAAATGGATGGGCCTTGACGTTGAAATTCCGGGCGAGACAAATATCTTCCTTGACTTGATTAAGTCTTTCAATTTTTGGAACACATCCGACAGGCAATCTAGCGGCTTTAAGCTAAGCACTCTCGACATGGAAATGAATCATTATCTTCATGACTGGACCGCAACGCTAAAAGTGTCGATTGCGCCAGAGCTTGTTACAAGCAGCGGGAGGTACAGCTATGAGTTTGTGCCGGAAATATCGTTTGTGGTTTCGTGGAATCCGGCTCCCGTCTTGGGCGCTACCGCAAAGAGCGAAGACGGTCGCTTTACGTTAAGCGCTTCTGGCTCAGGCGATGATTAGCGTTTAGAGCTGGGATCAGATTTTAGTTATTAGAGTTTGGAGCTTAGTTGAAGAAAACTTAGGGATTAGACTTGGCAAGTGGTGCTCTCGGCGAGTACTCTAAATTAAGGTCTAAACTGATAACAGAACACTGGCTCAAACAAAAAGGGTATTGACGTGTTGGTAAATATAACGACAAAGTTCAAGCTGTAAGAGAAAAGAATAGGAGAAGGGTGCATGAGAAAAAAGCGGCTTGTAATTGACTGCGACCCAGGCCACGATGACGCGATTGCCCTAATAATGGCCTTTGCCTGCGACGCGCTTGACGTTGCGGCTGTTACCACTGTCGCGGGAAACCAGACAATAGAAAAGACAACAAGGAACGCGGCGAGGGTTCTCACGTTCCTCGGGCGGAAGCCCCTCTTTGCGCAAGGGGCGGCTAAGCCTCTCTTGCGTGAGCTTGTCACCGCCCCCTCGGTCCACGGGGAGACAGGGCTTGACGGACCTGAGTTGCCTGCACCAGAGATTGAAAAATCAGCTTTGAGCGCGCATGAACTTGTGTTTACGCTATTAAAGGTAGAAAAGGCTACGATTGTAGCGACAGGACCTCTTACAAACATAGCGCTGCTTCTTCTCTCTCACCCTGAAGTAAAGGGACAGATTGAGCAAATCGTGATAATGGGCGGAGGCATAGACCACGGCAATTGGAGTGCAGCGGCTGAATTCAATATTTTCGTAGACCCGGAAGCTGCAAAGATTGTCTTTGAGTCAGGCGTGCCGATTGTTCTCTGCCCCCTTGATGTTACGGAAAAGGCATTCATCTTAAAGGAAGAAAACGGGCTGCTGCGAAAGCGGGGCAGGGCGGGAAGGCTTGTCGCCGAGCTTATTGACTTTTACAGCCGCTTTCACGAAAGCTTAGGGTTGGAAGGCTCGCCCCTTCATGACCCGTGTACAATAGCCTATCTTGCACACCCAGAATTTTTTAAGACAGAAGATCTTTATATCCAGATTGTTGCGGACACTGGCATAGCTCTTGGGCAAACGCTCGCGGACAAAAGGCTGGATGCCCGGAAGCCTGAGCCCAATGCAAAGGTGTGCATGGACATAGACCGTGCAAGCTTTATCGGCTTCCTTGCGGAATGCTGCACGGCATACGGGGAGTGATTTTATGAAAATCCTTAACTATGGCTCTCTTAACATTGACTGCACTTATCATGTGCCGCACATTGTACTTCCAGGAGAGACAATTTCTTCTACTGGCGCAAGGCATAGTGTTGGCGGCAAGGGCGCGAACCAGAGCGCTGCCATCGCCCTTGCTGGCGGCAGCGTGTATCATGCTGGCAAAATCGGTAAAGACGGGCTTTTTATTGTCGACCTTCTTAAAAGCTGTGGCGTGAATACTGATTATATTACTGTTGATGAAAACGTGACGACAGGTCAAGCTGTTATCCAGTTGGACAACAACGGGCAAAACTCAATTGTTCTTTATGCAGGCGCCAATGAGCGAATAGAAAAGAGCGAAATAGATAGCGTGCTCTCTTCTTTCAGTGAAGGCGATTATATTATCCTGCAAAATGAAATAAACAATCTAGAATACATTTTTGCAAAAGCCCTTGAAAAGGGAATGAAGATAGCTTTTAACCCCTCGCCTTTCGATAGCTCGCTTCTTTCGCTTCCCCTTGACGAGGTTTCACTGTTCTTTATAAACGAGATTGAGGGGGCTGCCATGGCTGGAATTCCCACCATAGAGGGAAGTACAGATGTTGCGCCTGAGACAACAGCAGAAAGCATATTGCGTGAGCTTTCAGCGAAGTTCCCCGGCACGGAAATTGTCCTCACAATGGGGAAGGAAGGAGCATGGTACTCTTTCAAGGGCACAGTTGAAAAGGGAAGCATTGTTGATCTGCCTGTCGTTGATACTACAGGCGCAGGCGACACCTTTACAGGATACTTTTTCGTTTCGCGGCTTAAAGGCTACTCCGTTAGCGAGGCATTGGTCTTTGCCTGCAAAGCGTCATCGCTTGCAGTAAGCAGACCGGGCGCAATGGAGGCAATACCTGCGGGGAGTGAAGTCTTCGGCTGAAAGCCGCCGCTGCAACGGAAATGTGCGTATCCTGCTTGCCGGCGAGTGCAGAAAAAAGACAGCCGCTTTCAATATGGAGGAAGGAGGAAAGGAAAACGGCTGTCCTGCGATTTATAAATAAAGCGCTTTACTGTTTTTCAATAAACTCTTCATACACATGCTCCTTTTCCAGAGGCTGACGCAAGAGCCGGATTTTGAATGGCTCATGATTGAAGATGAGTCATTATAGGCTATGTGCGCCTGCTGATGTTGTATAACGAGTTGCTAAAGCCCCTGCCGCAATGTTAAAATCGCTTCTTGTGGACTTTTCCCGGTACAAAATAACCGAAAACGACAGCGGAAGAAGGCTCGACAGAGTCCTGCGAAAGTTTCTCCCTGACATTCCCCTATCCGCTATCTACAGATTGCTGCGCAAAGGCGCTATAAGGCTTGACGGGAAAAAGGCTGCGCCTGGAACCATCTGCCCCCTCTCTTCGGTTATTGAAATAGAAAGCCAAATAGCGGCAGAAACCTGCCAAGCCCGCAGAACTTCCGCAGCGGAAGAGGATTGTTCCGGCAGTAGGGCAGAGGCTTTTATAAAGGAAATCACCGTCTTTGAAACGCCTGACCTTCTTTTTTTGAACAAGCCTTCCGGCATTGCAGTCCACGGGGAGCATTCGCTTTGCTCCATCCTTCCGCGCAGTGAAGACGAAGCCGCTTCTCTTTCTTTCAGGGCGGGGGCGCTGCACAGGCTTGATAAAAGCACAACAGGCTTAATCGCCTTTTCCAAAACGCTTGCGGGCGCAAAATGGTTTTCAAAAGCCGTAAGAGAAAGAGAAATTGTAAAACTTTACGCGGGCATTGTTGAAACAAAGGGAAAAACTCCTCGCAGCGAATGCTGGATCGACCACTCGGAAACAGGCAGCGAAACATTTTCAGAAAATCATCGCGGCACAGAGCCGCTTTCAACAGGAAAAACAATGGAAACCCGCTTTTTTCCTTTCGCTTTTTCCGAAAGCCTTGCTCTTGCTGTTTTTTCCTTGTCTACGGGCAGAAAGCACCAGATAAGGAAGCAGGCAGCCATGCGCAGCATGCCGCTTTTGGGCGATACCCTATACGGCGGCTCGCGGCACAGCGGGGGATACTTTCTCCACGCGGGCTTTATGGCTTTCCCTGAAGAAAGGCTTGAAGGCCTCTCCGAGTGCCTTGAAGCGCCGTTCCCAGAACGCTTTCTGCACGCGGCGGACGCTTTTTTCGGCAAAAGCAAAAAGCATCTCGCCGATATGTTCCGCAGGGTGTATACTTCAAGCTGATATGAATATTTGGAAAAGGCTTCTGTATTTTTTTAAGGGCGTTAAAATATTTGCCCTCGTTGGCCCGAGCGGAACAGGCAAAAGCTATCACGCAAAGCTCTTGAGCAAAAAACTCGGCGCTGACCTCATTATTGACGATGGGCTTTTAATACAGGGAGATACGATACTCGCAGGGCATTCGGCAAAACGAGAAAAAAGCTATTTGGGTGCGGTAAAATGCGCAATTTTCAACGAAAAGTCTCACAGGGATGAAATAATGCAGTGCCTTGCCGGGCAGGAATTTAAGAAAATACTTATTCTTGGCACATCAGAAAAAATGGTGAACAAAATTACAGAGCGCCTCAAGCTCCCACAGCCGCAAAAAATCATCAAAATAGAAGAAATCGCTTCTCCCGAAGAAATCGAAAAAGCGCAGCGCTCTCGCCTGATTGAAGGCAAGCACGTTATCCCCGCGCCTTCAATGGAGGTGCAAAAAAAGTATCCGCAGATTTTCCATGACAGGGTGAAAATCTTTTTCAAGCGCAGGCCAGGTCCTCAAGGCGGGAAGCCCGACAGCGTAGTTGAAAAGTCGGTTGTGCGGCCTGAGTTTTCCAAAAATCATAAAAAGATAACAATATCAGAAGCGGAGCTCTGCAAAATGACCGCCAAATGCGTGGAAGAATTTGACAGGGACATTGCCATAAAAAAGCTTTCCGTCAAAGCTGATTCCTCAGGCTGCAAAATTATGATTCTTGCAGACCTTCCCTTTGAAACGCAGCTTATTACAAAGATTTATCAAATGCAGGAATGGATTATTGACAATATCGAAAAAAAGACCGGCATTATGATAGAAGACGTAAATATTGTTATTGACAAAATCATCCGAAGCAAGGCTACTGCGATACACTGAGCGCTGCCTGCTCAAGGGCGGAAACGCGCGGTCTTTTCGCTCCCTTAAATGGGGAAGCCCTGCGGCTTTTCTTCTTTTTTTTCTGCGGCGGCACAGCTCCGCCTTCAGCAAGGCAGCGCAAAACCGCATGCTCAAGCTCAATGCGCGGGGGATTCATCGGCAGAATAAAGCGGCGGCATTCCGCGTAAACCGCGCGGTAGACTTCAAGCGGCTCTCCTTTCCAGTCCGCAATCATTCTTACAAAATCGCGGATTAAAAACGCGAGCTTGTCCCCAAGCCGCGGGCACTTGCCTGACGAAACGGCAACATCAAGCCTTTTAAGGCTTTTTTCGTAGCTTGAAGCAAAGCCAGTGCAGTCGTCCATCAGATACGCTGCGCCATACTGCAAGTCCATAAAAATATCATATTTAAGCGCTTCCTTTATAATGCCGCAAGCGTAACCGCTGTTAAGTATTTTAACAATTTCTTCAGTAAGCCTTGAAGGAGAAACCGTTTTTAAAAGATGCGCTGACTTTTTAAGCTCGCGCCTTAAAGAGCGCTGGAACCTGCAGCCTGACATAACCGCATATTTTATCGCGCGAAGCATTCGCACGGGATCTTCTTTAAAAATCACCTTAACCGAAATAACTGGAACGAGCTTTTTCGCCCTTAAATCCTTCACGCCGCCGACATAGTCAATAACCTGCTCTTTTTCAGGGTCGTAGTAAAGCGCGTTTACAGTAAAATCCCTGCGAAGGACATCCTCGTCCATAACGCCAAACGCATTGCCGATTGTCCCGTTTTTAATTGAGCGGAACGTGGAAACCTCAAAAATCTTGTCAGGATAGAAAACGTGTACAAGGCGAAACCGCTTTCCGATAATCCTCGAGTTCCTGAAGATTTTTCTAATAGCGGGCGGCTCGGCGGAAGTTACAATATCGAAATCCTTAGGCCGCCTGCCGGTCATCAAGTCCCTGACAGCGCCGCCTACAATGTATGCTTCGTGCCCTTCAGCTTTAAGTTTTTGGATAATGCGCAGCGCGTCAGGGTCAATAAGATTTCTGTTTATTTTATGCTCTGGCTTTGTATAAACAAGTGCTTTTTTTACAGCCTTTCCGTTTTTATCGTGAGAATACCGAACAAGCATAGATTACGGGGCTATTTTCCACAAAAAGGCATTCAATGTCAATGGATGCACATGCGTTCGTATGCCTGCCTGTCACAAGCGAATGGCGATAGGGCTTTGAGAATTCCATTGCGTGTGCCCGTCTTTTCCTGTATGATAATATGCATCTCGCAGACTGCGGCGCAAACCAACGGA
>CAZDXD010000060.1:0-7944 GCA_964509415.1 uncultured Treponemataceae bacterium | reverse complement strand
TTGTCTGGCGGACGTTCTTTGCGGACAGTACACTAGTTTTATAAAAAGCGCCGCGTCAACAGCAAACAAAATAATTTCTTCTATATATATATATATATATATGGGTTCATAGTCTTGAACGCCGCAATGCCTGCCTGTCGGCAGACAATGTAGCGGCAAGCATTTTTACATTTAACAACAAATCGCTAAGGAAGGCGAGCAGGGTTTATTTTGCCCTGCCCGCCTTTTTTTTATACCTGCCCTTAATGGCGGGCAATCTCAAAATACGCCTCAAGGGTTTTGAGGCAAAGGAGCTTTCTATGAAAAGGAAGATTGCAATTTTGATGGCACTTTTGGCGGTGTTTGCGCTTGGCTCGGCTGTGGCTCAAGGGCAAAGACGTCCTTGTGCACAGTGCAACGGTTCAGGTGTCTGCAGTTGGTGCAGGGGTTCAGGTTCTCTCGAATTGAGGGGCAGATGTACTAATTGCGGCGGGAATGGTCGTTGCCCCACTTGCATGGGCACTGGCAGGATTTGAAACTTGAGCTGAAGCGAAAAGGCAGCTTTTGCACTGTTTCGGAAGCCGCTATTTTTAGGTCGGCATTACATTATCAAGGAGGCTTTTGTGAAAAGGAAGATTGCAGTTTTGATGGCACTGTTGATGGTGGTTGCGCTTGGGGCGGCTGTGGCTCAAAGCAAAACGAGAAGATACTCGGACGTAGAGAGCTTTCAATTTCTTGAGATGAGCGACGGCTGCTATGTTGGCGTAAATAGCAGGCACTACGAATACCGCTATGTTCCGGGCCTTGGGTCTGCAGGCACGCCTGGAACAGGCTATCTGTCAGGCACGCGGGCTAGAACAAATCAAATTCACCGCAACGACAACGGCACAATCAACAGTTGGATCAGGGAGTTTAATGATGATGTAAGATACTATAACGCGACAAGATCGAATAACGACAACGCGCGCTTTAACTCAAGCAATGTCGGCGACAGATACTACATTTACAGCATAACGAGCGACCGCGTAACTCTCGGCGGGGAGGCGGCAACACGATATACCTATCGCCTTAGGCGAGTGGACGTTGTGAGATAAAGTGCCACCTCTTTGCCGTCTGCACGGACTGCGCAACAGTCTTTTTATAACCTGTTGTTCTCTGTTGCAAGCGGCGTAGGCAGGAATTTATAACTACATGAAGCGAAGGTAGCGGCTTCCTTGCGCTATTGCAGAAGCCGCTGACTTGACGCAGATACACCTGCATAAAAGTGAGATTTTATGAAAAAGAAAAGAGCGTTAAAATAAGGAGAAAACCTGATGAAAATAAAAAAAACCGCGGGGTTTGTTGCCCTTATTGCAGCCGCTGTTCTTGCAAGCTCCTGCGCCTCTTCTTCTGGAGTAGCTAGAGCGCGACCGTCTGCACAGGCTGTGAGACAGCCTACGCAGACTCGAGGTGAAACCTCTAGCAGGCCGGCTGCACAGACGGACAGGCTTCTTGACGCGGTACAAAAGGGAGACTTGGATGCCTTCCGCGCAGCCTTTGGTGCAGAACCCAATTTGAATGTTAGAAGCGAGAGAATTGGCACGGCTTTAACCATTGCCGCGCAGAACGGCCACACTGATATTCTCAAGCTGCTCATTGATTCAGGCGCGAGCGTCAATCTTCAAAATGAAAGCGGCAAGACGCTTTTAATGTTTGCAGCTGAAAGCGGCAGTGCGGATGCTGTCATGCTTCTCGCGGAAAGAGGCGCGCGGGTTAATGTAGCTGACGATGACGGCTGGACAGCGCTAATGTACGCTGCCAGCTCTGGAAGTGCTGAAGCCGTAACCGCCCTTGTAGCTGCAGGAGCGGACATGAATGCAGCCACTTATGTTGATGGCTATACTGCGCTTATGATTGCAGCTGAAAGCGGGCATGCGGACGCTATTAAGGCTCTTGCAAATGCGGGCGCTGCTCTAAATGCGCAAACCAACAACGGCTGGACTGCTTTAATCTACGCCGCGGAAAACGGACAAACCCAAGCCGTGCAGGCACTTGTTGACGCTGGGGCTAATCCGAATGTGCAGAACAACTACGGTTCTACGGCACTCGGCTGGGCGGCAGAGAAAGGATACACGGAAATTGTAAAGGCTCTTGCTGGTGCAGGCGCTGACTTAAATCTTAAAACTGCCGACGGCGGCAACACTGCCTTGATGTTTGCCGCATGGTATGGACGCACAGATACAGTAAATGAGCTTATCCGCTTGGGCGCTGACGTAAATGCTAAAGGAACAGACGGCTATACCGCCTTGATGGCAGCAGCTGTCCACGGGCGCACGGCTATTGTTTCTTCCCTTGTAAAGGCGGGCGCTAATGTAAACGCCCAGAACGCGGCGGGGCGCACCGCGCTTATGTACGCCGCAGACTTTGGGCAAACCGATGCAGCTATTGCCTTAATTGATGCGGGCGCGAATGTAAACTTGAAGCATTCAAGCGGTACTACAGCCTTAATGCTTGCAGCCTCTGGCGGGCACACAAACATTGTGCGCGAGCTTATCCGAGCGGATGCGGACGTAAACGCCCAGCGCAATGACGGCATGACCGCGCTAATGCTCACAGCGGTGTATGGAAACGCAGATGCCGCAAGGCTGCTTATCCGTGCAGGCGCGGACGTTAATCTTACAGTAAAAAGATACAGTAGCGAATACACAGCACTTTGGTATGCCGAGCAGAGCAAAAGCTCAAGTGTTGCCTCACTGCTCCGCAATGCGGGCGCAAGATAAGGATGTAATAGTATGAAAAGAAAGATTGCAATTTTGATGGCGCTTTTGGCGGTACTTGGTATTGTGGCGGTGGTGGGGCAGCAGCGGACTATAACGATACACCCAGATGGAACAATAACTAGAAATGCGCCCCCCGCGAACGAATCTATATTAGAGACAATATGGTATGCTATTTTGGACGATGACGGTGCTACCGTTGTAAGGCTTATCAGGGAAAATGGCATCGATATAAACGCACCTTATTATATTACTATTGTAGGTGCTGTTGGCAGTGATCCAAATCGAGAGGGAGATGTGGGTTATGCTACAGCCTTGTCAGGCGCGGTAGCGCGAAGGAGCCCAAATGTTGTAAAAGCGCTTCTTGATGCCGGAGCTGACGTAAATGCAAGAGATAGACAGGGAAACACAGCCTTGGCAAGCGGCTTTTTTGCGGATGATGACGCGAGAACTGCTATTAGGTTGCTAATAAACGCCGGGGCTGACTTGAATGTGCAGGATAATCAGGGCAACACAGCGTTGATGGGGTATGCGGATTGGGGGGAGTTAGATTTTGTCAAAATCCTTCTTGATGCCGGCGCCGACGTAAACATCCGCAACGATAAAGGCTTGACAGCGCTTATGTTAGCCGAGCAGCGTGGCAACGTGGAGAAGACACAGCTTTTGCGTAACGCTCGGACGTATAGGTGATAAGGGGGTTTTATGTTTTGCAAGTATTGCGGGGCTTCCATTGAAAGTGATGCCCTTTTTTGCACTAGTTGCGGCAAAAGAACAGCTGCAGATGCCGAAAGCAGCACTGAAGGCATTCCGAATGCAACAGAGCCTTTGAACGCGCATTCAAGCTCGCCGCAGCAAGAAAGCGGGCAGCCTAATGCAGGCGGGGAGGCTAAGGATGGAGCGGGGAATACCAACCTCTTTTGCATTCTAGGCTGCGTCATTGCGGGCTTGTCCTTGTTCCTCGATTTTTTTGGGATTATATCTATTGCAGGCCTTGTTGTTTCTATAATTGGGCTTTCCAAGTCAAAAAAGGAAGGGCAGGGTGGAGCTACGCTTGCAATTATCGGCATAGTTGTTTCCGCGATTTCCTTTGTGTGGGACTTGATTATTAACATGGCGCTATTTAGCTTTTGAACTGGCTGCGATATTCTTTAGGAGGTTCATTATGAAAAAAAAGCTGTTGCTTGCGGCTGTTGTGTTTTCGTTATCGCTTTTTGGCGCATTTGCGCAGGAAACTGCACCTATGAGAGGTTGGTACTATCCTGACGAAATACCGTTTACTTCTTCTTACTACCTTTCTAATGTTTACAAGGAACAAGACGGTTATGCGATTGTGCAAGGAAGAACACTGCATTACTGGCTTTATAATACGGTTGCAAACCGTAACGGCGATGCCAGTGAGATTTACAACCGTGTTATTCCATACTGGGTCGAGAAAATGGGCTATGTTATAGACTATGACAATATTACTGTATATAATCCAAATACAGGCTTAGCTTCTTCCGTAAAGCAATTAATGTTACAACGTGGCTGTGATGTCAGCGTAACGTTAGTTATAAATACATCGGGTCGTGACTTGTGTTATATAAATGAGTATTTCGCGTCAAAAAATAGCTACAAAACCACAATCTATCCCTTATACAAGCGGTAGCGGCTGTGTGCGGTGGGCGGCTTTTTTTTGCGTTGCTCTAGCTCTAAGCTCTGACCACCCCGTCGCGCGAAATTGTGATAACTTGATGCGGTATCCTCTTGCCGCTCATTTGAAGGGCTTTTTCCGCCATAATCTGAAGTCCCGTACAGCACGGCACTTCCATCTTTACAATGGTTATGCTCCTTACGTCGTTATGCGCTATTATCGCAGAAAGTTTTTCGGAGTAATCCGCGCCGTCAAGCTTTGGGCAGCCGATTAGCGTTACGCGTCCGCGCATAAATTCCGAGTGCATGGCGGCGTAGGCGTATGCTGTGCAGTCAGCGGCAATTAAAAGCTCCGCGCCGCTAAAAAATTGCGCTTCAACGGGCACAAGCTTAATCTGAACAGGCCACTGGCGCAGCTGGGAACGCTGTTGCTCGCTGCCCGCGTTTTGGCATTGATCCTCTTGCGCTTGCTTTACAGCCGCCTCATTGTAAGCGGGAGCTTCCCTGTTTTCAAACGAAATAGCGCCTGCGGGACATGCTGGCAGGCAGTTCCTCCGTTAAACGCGACAGCCAGCATTGGCAATATATTAGGTGTATCAGAGGGAAATGCAAACCCTTGAGCGTCAGCGCTTCTTTCGCGTTAAGGCTTCAGGGAGCCTGCAAAGCCAGTAAAAGGCTGTGGCAAACATTACGAACACCGCGATGTAGTCAACGGCAAAGAGGATGTAGCCCCGCTCAAGGTCAAAGAAGAAAAACTGCTGCCTATAAAACATATAGAGCGCGAAGCCCCGCAATATAAAGGCGTAAGCGCCGTACACGGAAACGGCAATCGGAATGGCAATTAAAAGCGCTTGCCTTGCCTGCGCTGCAAGCGGCACAGGCAGGCAAGAATTTATAACTACATGACATGAAGAGAAAGCAGCGGTTTTTTGCGTTGTTGCAGAAGCCGCGCTTTGTTTCGTCTTAGCGCATCCGCTTGGGGCGGGTCAGGCTTTTTTTTGCGCTTGGCAGGCTTGTCCCGCTTGCGCCTTTGGCTCTCGCCATTGGCGGCGCAAAAATGAGGATGTACGCCTAAAAATGAGGTAGAAACGCTTGCAAATGAGGGTGTAAAAACGGTATAATGAGGGTGTAAGACTCTTTTTGTGAGGGTGTAAATCGTATAAGTGAGGGAGAGCGGGATGCAGGCGAAAATGCGTGAGGGTCAATCTTTAGAGTTTAAGCTCGTCTGGAACGAAAACGCCTGCAAGACGGTATGCGCCTTTGCCAACACCGAAGGCGGGAAGCTTTATATAGGCTACGATGACAACGGCAGCCTTGTCGGGCTTAAAAAGACGAAAAGCGCCGTTGAGAATCTCCCTAACTTAATCAGGTCAAGGGTCGGCATCTTTGTTTCAATTTATTCCAGGCTAGAGGACGGCAAGGAATACCTAGAAATCACCGTGCCCGCGATGGACCATCCTGTCTTTTACGAGGGAAAGGTTTACATCAGGGTGGGCTCTACAAACCAGCTCCTTGAGGGCAATGACCTTGTCAGTTTTATCCTTAGAAAGAGTGCCGAGTCTTGGGATGCCGTTACCGTCCCTGACGCAAGCGTAGACGACCTTGATGCGGAAAGCTTCAAAATCCTCCTTGACGACGGCATACGGAACAAGCGCCTAACCGAATACGACCGCGCGCTTTCGCGGCAAGAGCTGCTGGAAAAGCTTTCCCTTGTTAAAGGCGGAAAGCTTACCCGCGCGGCAATTTTGCTTTTTCATCCGCACCCAGAGCGTTTTTTTGGTGGCGCACACATCAAGCTAGGCTACTTTAGCGAGCGCAACCTGTTGCGCTATCAAGATGAGCTTTACGGCTCGCTCTTTTCGCTTGCAAAGAAGGCGGAAGAGCTTCTCGTCCTCAAGTATTTTTACGCTACAATAGATTATGACGGCTTGGTAAGGGCGGAGACGTTGCCGTATCCGCGCGAGGCGGTGCGGGAGGGGCTTCTCAACGCGTTAATGCACAACAACTATATGTCCTCGCAGCCTATCGCGGTGCGGGTTTCGCCCCGCGAGCTGTGGATAAGCAACAAGTGCGTCTTCCCCGCGGGCTGGACCGAAGAGACGCTTTTCTCCGTCCACGAGTCAAGGCAGCTAAACCCTAACATTGCGGCTGGCTTTTTTAGGGCAGGACTTGTGGAGCGCTTCGGCTCAGGGGTGCAAAAAATTGTGGAAAGTTGTAGCGGCAACGGCAACCCCCGCCCCAGCTACAGCATATCCCCCGACATACTCACGTTGAAAATTCCCTCCCGCCCCGAAAACATTGACCTCGCGCTTTCTGTAAAGGAAAGGCCTGTGTATGGCGCGCGCCGCAAAAATGAGGGTGCAACTCCTAAAGATGAGGACAGAACGCTTGCAAATGATGGAGCAAAAGCCTTTAATGAGGGAGCAAATTCGTTGCCCGCAAGTGGGCATGGAAAGGTTGCGGCGCGCAGGAAAGCCATTCTGCACATAATGGCGGAAAACGGCAACGTTACGGCTGCAAAGCTGGCGGATGTGCTTGACATCTCGGATGCTACAATAGAAAGGGATTTAAGCTGGCTCAAGGCAAGCGGCTTTATAGCAAGAAGCGGGTCGGACAAGGCGGGACGCTGGGCTGTGCTAAAGGAATTTTAGCGGAAGCAAAAGCGACCTTCGCTCCTTGTCCCGCCCCATGCATCTAAGCCCTTATTCCAGAATGCGTCCGTCGCGCGAAATTGTGATAACTTGATGCGGTATCCTCTTGCCGCTCATTTGAAGGGCTTTTTCCGCCATAATCTGAAGTCCCGTACAGCACGGCACTTCCATCTTTACAATGGTTATGCTCCTTACGTCGTTATGCGCTATTATCGCAGAAAGTTTTTCGGAGTAATCCGCGCCGTCAAGCTTTGGGCAGCCGATTAGCGTTACGCGTCCGCGCATAAATTCCGAGTGCATGGCGGCGTAGGCGTATGCTGTGCAGTCAGCGGCAATTAAAAGCTCCGCGCCGCTAAAAAATTGCGCTTCAACGGGCACAAGCTTAATCTGAACAGGCCACTGGCGCAGCTGGGAACGCTGTTGCTCGCTGCCCGCGTTTTGGCATTGATCCTCTTGCGCTTGCTTTACAGCCGCCTCATTGTAAGCGGGAGCTTCCCTATTTTCAAACGAAATAGCGCCTGCGGGACAGGCTGGCAGGCAGTTCCCCAGCCCGTCGCAAAAATCTTCCCGCACAAGCTTAGCTTTTCCATTTATCAGCGCGATTGCCCCCTCATGGCACGCTGTGACGCAAATGCCGCATCCATTGCAATTTTCCTCGTCAATGCATATTACCTGTCTTATCATAGCAATCCTTCGTTAAACGCGACAGCCAGCATTGGCAATATATTAGGTGTATCAGAGGGAAATGCAAACCCTTGAGCGTCAGCGCTTCTTTCGCGTTAAGGCTTCAGGGAGCCTGCAAAGCCAGTAAAAGGCTGTGGCAAACATTACGAACACCGCGATGTAGTCAACGGCAAAGAGGATGTAGCCCCGCTCAAGGTCAAAGAAGAAAAACTGCTGCCTATAAAACATATAGAGCGCGAAGC
>CAZDXD010000059.1:0-7984 GCA_964509415.1 uncultured Treponemataceae bacterium | reverse complement strand
GCAAGGTTAGATAGTGCCATCTTGGTACCTCCAAATATTGTTTTAAGGCTTATCGCCCTTAAATGTAATAATAGCGAGAAACCGCATAAAAAAAAAGTACGCACAAATTTATTACCTAGTATCTTTTGGTAACCTTGCACAAAAGCCAAAAATGTACTATGTAAAAAGGCAAGAAACTTAGAGGAGGACACATGCTTACAAAAGATGAATTGCCCGAATGCCCTGTGGCCGCGACAGTGCAATTAATCGGCGGAAAGTGGAAACTGCTGGTTTTGCGCAACCTTTTTCAGAGGCCATGGCGCTTTAACGAGCTAAAAAGGTCGCTGGAAGGCATAAGCCAAAAGGTGCTAACCGACACCTTGCGCGCAATGGAAAGCGACGGGATTATAACGCGCACAGTTTTCCACGAAGCGACGCTGCATGTGGAATACTCCCTCACCGAGCTAGGGCGCTCCATGCAGCCAATAATCAAGGCGATAGAAGAGTGGGGGGAGCAGTATAAAAAGCAATTCCAGTTTTAGTTCACAGTTGCTGAGACAAAGCAATCTTTTCCTTGAAAAAAAACGCTGTCGGGGCTATTCTTATTGTCAAGATTTCAACTTGAAAATTTCTTTGCAATTTTTGCATTACAGGAGGCGCTTTTATGGATTTTGTAAAGGCAATGCGCGAAAAGGCGGTTTCGCTTGCAAACAGGCTTGTTTTGCCTGAGGGCACGGAGACAAGGACAGTGCAAGCTGCCCGCAAAATAGCGGACGAAAAGATTGCGTCCGCCGTTACGCTTTTGGGCGCGGAAAGCGATGTTTTTGCCGCCGCAAAAAAGGCGGGAGTTTCCCTTGAAGGCATTTCCGTTATAGACCCCGCGGCTTCGGAATGGCTTGATGATTTTGCGAATACATACTACGAAAAGCGAAAAGCCAAAGGAATGACGCCGGAGCAGGCGAGGGTGGATATGGCTTCCCCCTTGCGCTTTGGCGCGATGATGGTAAGCAAGGGCTTTGCTGATTCCATGGTTGCAGGCGCGGAAAGCACCACGGCGGATGTTCTCCGCGCGGGGCTTACGGTTATCGGCACTGCGCCGGGCACAAAGACCGCTTCTTCCTGCTTTGTAATGCAGCTGCCTGATGCCTCTTGGGGCTCCGACGGCATTATGATTTTCTCTGATTGCGCGGTAATTCCTACGCCTTCATCTGAACAGCTTGCGGACATCGCCATGTCAGCCGCGCAAAGCTGCCGCAGCTTTATTGGAGCGGAGCCTGTCGCAGCTTTTCTTTCCTATTCTACTAAAGGATCAGGCGGAAACAAGGACGAAAATATCTTGCGCGTGCAAGAGGCTGTGCGCATTTTAACTGAAAGAAAGCCCGACTTTGTTTTTGACGGCGAGCTTCAGACGGATGCCGCCCTTGTGCCTTCCGTAACGCAGAAAAAAGCGCCCGACTCTCCCGTTGAAGGCAAGGTCAACACGCTGATTTTCCCTGACCTCGGTTCAGGAAACATAGGCTACAAGCTCGTTCAGAGGCTCGGTCGCGCTGAAGCCTTCGGGCCTTTCCTTCAAGGGTTTGCAAAGCCTATTTCTGACCTTTCGCGCGGCTGCTCTGTTGAAGACATTGTTACTACAGCGGCGGTTACTCTGGTTCAGGCAGGCAAAAAATAAAGGGCGGGCGCATACCGCATGGCAGGGAGAAAGGGCTTTTCGCTTGAATTCAGCGAAGCGCTTAGCGCTGGCGCAAAGCGGGACTACAAAAAGGCTATAAGCATCCTTGAATCCCTTGCGGCGCGCGGCTTTGCCGAAGGTTCAAGAACCGGCGGGCAGGCAGGGCATCCTGAAATTTACCTTTACCTTGCGCGCGCTTGGCACGCTGAAAAAAAGTATGCAAAGGCAGTTTCATGCGCAAGAACATACGCTCGCCTTTGCCCAGAAGACGCCTCCGGCTGGTTTTTCCTTGGACGTTCTTTTCTTGCAGACGGTGCCTTTGACCGCGCCGTTACAGCCCTGCGCCGAAGCCTCCGCCTTAATCCTGATTCCGTGGATGCAAGAATCCTTCTTGGAGCCGCGCTTCTGAAAAGCGGAAAGCCTTCCTTTGCCAGAAAAACCTTTGAAGACGCGCTCAGCCTCCAGCCTGAAAACAAAAAGCTCATGCACGGCTACCTGAACGCGCTTTTTGTTGAGGCGGCAAAAACTTTAAGGCGCGGGGACGCGGATTTGGCGTGTCAGATGTTCACTTTTCTTATCAATAACGGCATAGACGGGGTGGCTCCGCGCCTTTATCTAGGACATTCCCTTCGCGGGCTTGGCCGCTTCAAGGACGCGCTTGAGCAGTATATAGCCGCGCAGGAGTTCGCGCCCGCCGATGCCTCTCTTGCGTGGTACTCTGTTTTAATCTGCCTTGACATGGGCGATGCAGAAGGCGCGTCAAACCTCCTTGCCGCAATTGGCGCTCCAGAAGCCGGTATGCAGGTTTCCCCGCAGTTTGTGTCTTTAAGAATTATCAAAAGCCTCCTTGACGCTTCGATGTGGAAAAGAGCTTCTGATGAATGCAGGACGTACATTAAAAATTTTGGCGCTGATTCCGCGGTGCATTCGCTTTACGGCGAGGCACAGCGGAATTTGGGAAACGTAAAAAGCTCCATTAATCACTTTTTTCTTGCGCTGCAAATGAATCCTGAAGACCCCGCGCCTTATTGGGGGCTTTTGCTTGTTTATTCCAGCATAGGAAACTGGCGGGCAATCCGCGCCCTTTTGCAGGGCGCAAAGGCTGCGGGCTGCGATGAAAAGACAATTTCGCTTTACAGCATTTTATGCGCAGCGCATCTTGATTCTGACGCTGCAGTGGTGCTTCCCGCTGTTCAGGAGGCGGTGCGCGAATACGGCGCTATTCCCTGTCTTCTTTTAGCCCTTGCCGAAACATATTCAAGGGTTGGGCTTTCTGACCTTGCCGCC
Organism: uncultured Treponemataceae bacterium; assembly: GCA_964509415.1. Lineage (GTDB taxonomy): Bacteria > Spirochaetota > Spirochaetia > Treponematales > Treponemataceae > Avitreponema. The sequence goes on along the minus strand of CAZDXD010000059.1, from coordinate 5,046 downwards.
GGCTGGTACAAAAAGACGCTGGAGATGGATTCCATCGCGCCTCTTTCCCCCCTTGAGCGCGAAGAGGCAATGAAGGGCATTTTTGATGCGTGTACGGCTTCGGGCGACACGGACACTATTATTTCTGTTTATAAAGCGCGCTCTGAACGATGGGACATTCCGGATTCCGTGCGCGGGGAATATATTAAGCTTTTAGCCGAGCGGGAAATGTGGAATGAAGCGACGGAACAAATGGAAATTTTTCTTCGCTATGCCGATGATGATTCCGACCTTCGCCAGCTTGCTAGGCTCTATAGAAACGCGGGGATGTACAGGCAGGCTGCAATCCAGTACAGGAAAATTCTGCGCTCCCATCCGCGCGATAAGTATATGCTTTCCAATCTGGTTTTTTGCCTTGACAGAATGGGTGAAAGAGCTTCCGCGATTGCCCTAATCCATGAAGCGAACAGGGTTTTGAAGCCCGATGCCAACTTGCTCTTGATTGAAGGCAGGCTCTGCTTTAACGCTGGAAAGACTGAAAAAGCCCTTGAAACGTTCAGCCGCGCTTCGGATTTGTTTCCGGAAGACCCGCGTCCTTGCGAAGAAATGGCAGCCATTTACCGCAGGCAGAAAGTCCATGACATGGCATCTGTTTATGAAGAGCGCGCAAAAGAGCTTCGTTCAAAGGCAAAAACAAGGAAAAGCGATACCAGTAAGGCAAAGCCTAAAGCGGGCGCTGCGAAAAAATAACGGCGCTCAAGGCTCTTAGGATGGTTCTGCCTTCCCGTTGTACTCAAACGCGAGCCCGCGCCCCTTCCACAAAGGCTTCCCTTCGCTCCATTGTGAAAAAAGCGCATTTTCTTTTTCAGTTTCCGCAAAAACCAACATTTCCGCGCAGTACCACACTTCTGCCTTCATCGGCGCGGAAAGATTTGCAGCTGCCTCCGTGTCGCGCAGGGCTTTTTCCAAAAGCAGCTCGGCATAATCCCCCGCAAAGCCCAAAATGAGCGCAGCTTCTTTTGGCAAAGAGGGCATCCCCTTAAAGGCCGGAAAGCTCTGATCATTTTCGCTAAAAAGCCCTTGCGCCGCAGGAATCACGCCAGCCGTTTCAGGAAAAAAGGCGGCGGACCTGTAAAGCCAGCCTGCTTCCGCTTTAAGCGCTCCGGCTGAAAGCGCGGCTTCCGGCGCGGCGCTTATTTTTCCTGAAAACGGAATGCAAGGCGGAAAAAAAGAAAAGAGAGACCAAGTTTCGCCTGCAAAAAGCCTGCGCAGATATTTTTGCTCTTTTTCGAGAGCAGCCTGAATTGTGGTGGGGAAAAAGAGCGCGTGGAAGTTAAGCGTGCTTTTTTTTGTCTTATGCATTTTCAACTGCCAACTCAATTACGGCTCTGACAACCGCGCTTATCAAAATATTCCCATTGTGCTACAATAAGGCGTTCAGGGTCATTTTTACAGTGAAAGCTCTATTTTGTCTATGCGCGGCGCTTCTTTCAATTTTATTCCTTGCCTCGTGCGGAATGGAGTCCCCCGTTCCATTTTTTTCCGAAGGCGGGTCGCAGGGGGCTTCCGCGCCTTTAATCGCGCTTTCGCGCGAAGCTAAGAAAGGCTTTGCAGAAGGCAGCGCAGCTTTTCTTTTTGCCTTTCCGCCCGAAGCCGCTCAAGTTTCAGGCGCTGCGCTCGAAGTTGCCGTAGAAATCACAAGCACAAATGAAAGCGGCGGCGCTGCTTCGCCAGCGGACATTTACCTTGCTTTTTTAACAGAAGATGATTTTGAGCGCCTTCCGCGTGAAGGGAAACCGAAGCTAAAAAATGCCGTGCGCGAATTACAAAAGCATTACAACGGAAGAAAAAGCGAATCCGACAATCCGCCGGCAGTGGCGCTTTCAAGCCCGTTTGCAGCTCTTTCGGAATGCTCAAGTAGAATTTTCATCAGAATAGCCGCTCCTTCCTCTGCCCCTGCAGCGGGCTTTGCGCTTTTTGTTTCCGCGCCTGACAATACAAGCACGGCCGTTATCTCTTCAGAGCGCAAGCAAATTTCCTGCGGTTGGCTTTCAGGAGAAGACGGCAGAATTGACTGGGCGGGCTTTCCGTTTTCCGGCGGCGCTTTAAGCTGCCAGTTTGACCCCTCATCTCCGCCGCCTGTTTCCGTGCCGCAGTCGCATTCAATTTCGGTTTTGTTTAAGGCGCAACCCGCAGAAAGCCTTCCCGCATCCGGCGGGGCAGCTTCCCTCGCTGCGGGGCAAAAAAGGGCTGTTTTTAGAAGCGCAGCCTTAAATAAGGAATTTGGAATGCGGGTGCCGCCTTCAGGCGGGCTTTCAGTTTTCCAGCCCTGTCTTCTCGGCGATGAGCCTGTGGAGATTGTTTCCGTTTCGGGCGGCGAAAACATAAAAGGAATTTTTACCTCGCCCGCCTTTCCCGGAAACAGCGGCAATGAGAACCGCGAGAGCGAGTTTCTCGTTTTCACGGAGCTTGAGCCTATTGCAGCCGACCCTCACGGAATAGTCGAGTGGCCCCAGTCCGCATGGCGCCGCCCTGTGCGGGAGATTTTCAAGTGGGACAGGTTCCCTTCTGTTATAGTGTTTGACACTGCCGATTACGATGTTCAAAACAGGTACTTCCGCCGCCTTGCTTTTTTTGCGGAAAAGCAGGGCTACCGCGGAAGGCTTCTTACCGACAGCGAGCTTGCCGGCATGCATGCCTTTAACGCCCACGACTACAGCGCTGAAACCCTTGCCTCTTTTTTTTCTGAAGCCGCTCTTTCAGGCTTTGAGCTTTCTGACGAGGAGCTTGAGCTTCGCGGCATACTCCTTAACAGCGGGATTATCCTCTCTTCAAGCGACGGCGCTTTTCTTCCGGGCGAAGGCGCTGTGATTTCATTTTCGCGCTCTTCCCCGCTTTATCTTCGCTACAGCTTTATGGCGCACGAAGGCTTTCACGCGCTTTATTTTGTTGACGAGGGCTTCCGCGAAAAGGTGCGCGATGTCTACGCTTCCACCGACCAGAGGGCAACGGCTTTTCTGCGGGATTATTTCCGCATTGTTACCGGGCTGGGATATGACACTTCGGATTCTCTCCTGATGGAAAACGAGTTTATGGGCTATATTCTTCAAAACAGGATTGACTCGGTCAGGGATTATTTTGCTGTCAACATAGCGGAAAGGTATCTGCGCTACAACGGGGACGAAGCACTCGCTACATACATTCTGGAAACCAACGCGCGGGACTTTGTCGCTGCCGCCGAAGAGCTTTCAGCATACGCCTTTTCCCGCTGGGGCATACTTGGCGGCAGGGTGGGGCTTCAATTCTGGGATGACTGACGCGCTTGCTGGAACAGCAAGTCCGCATTGCAGCGCAGCTCCGCCCCGATTGTAGAAGGCGGGCCGTGTCCTGGCATAAGAATGATGTTTTTATCCTGATTTAAGAGCTTGCCGCTAAGATTTTCAATAAGGTTTTTAAGGGCAAGCGTGTTTGGCGACTGGCTGAGCCTACCCGCAAAAATTGAATCGCCTGTAAACACTGCGTTTTCTATTTTGAAAAGAAGCGAGTCAGGGGAGTGTCCAGTCACGGACATATATGAAATATTAAAGCCCGCTTCTTGGAAAGAGCCATCGCCCGTGATTGATTTTGTTTTTATGCCGTCAATTTCAGTTTCGGCGGCATAAATCCTGGGGTTGTAGATTTTGCAAATTGTTTTAAGCGCCGACGAATGGCTTGCGTGCCTGTGCGTTACCAAAACAGCCTCTAGCGAAAACCCGTTTTTCTCTATATGCTCAAGCAGCGTTTCGTTCATTACGCTTGGGTCTACTATAACCGCCTGCCCCGTAACTTCGCTTCCTACAAGATAGGAATTTGAAAAGTTATCAGAAGCGTAGTGAAAGTACACCTTCATTCCGGGTCGTCCCCTTCGGAAAAAATAGCTTCCCTTGTGTTTGAATACTTAAAGCTGCAATCATCTGTTTTGGAAATCCTGTAAAACATAGTCCGCTTTAGGTTGCAGTTTTCAAATGTTGTGCTTTTAAGATTTGAAAGCACAAAGCGCGAGTTGTATAAATCAGAATCGTTGAAGTTTGTATTTGCGCAGTCAATGCCGTTAAAGTTGTCGTGCAAAAGTTCCGAATTTTTGAATTCGCAGCCATTTATTTTCGCTCCGGCAAAGCACGAAAACTGAATATCCGCTTTGTTCAGCTTGCATTCGGTAAATACAGCCTTGTCAAAAAAACACATGCGGAATCGGGAATTTGATAAATTGGAACCGATAAACTCCGCCCCCGCAAAGCGGCATCCGGTAAATCGCCTGCCGGACAAGTCAAGACCGTTAAAGCGCATTCCTGAAAAATCAAGGCTTTGAATGTCTTTTTCCGCTTTAAGGATTTTTGCAAGCTCCTCTTCTGGAATATTCTGATTTAAGGCAAACATGCTTTCACTTTATGGCATTGCGCGCCTTTGGTCAAATGGGTATGATACCGTTTATGTGCTGGAAATGCGGAAAAGACATTGACTTTGAAGGCTCTCCCGGCCGCAGCGACGAGTGCCCTGAATGCAGTGCGGATTTGCGCTCATGCAAGAACTGCCTGCGGTACTCGCCGGGGGAATATCATGACTGCAGCGAGCGGGCGGACGATGCGCCTGCTGACAAGGAGCGCGGGAATTTCTGCGACTTCTTTTCACTTAAAAGGCGCTTTGCAAGCGGGAGCGCGGAAAGCCAAGCAGGGCGCACAGCAGCCCGCGCCGCGTTTGACAGCCTTTTTTCTTGACCCATTCCCTTATGAGCATCACTTTTGAAAAAGAAGCTTTGGAGGGCTTAAACGATGGCAAGTGAATTCCCGCTTAGAACCTTGCCCTGTTGCGCTTTTATCGACTCAGGGATTGGCGGCTTGCCGTACTTGCAGCAGTTTAACAGGCTATCTCCTGAAACCCCGTGCATATACATAGCTGACAACGCTAACTTTCCCTATGGCGAAAAAGACATAGACGATATATACGAGGCGATTAAGGGCGTTATCCAAAGGCTTCTTTGGGAATTGCCGCCCTCCGTTATAGTCCTAGCGTGCAATACAATATCCGTTT
>CAZDXD010000058.1:0-8034 GCA_964509415.1 uncultured Treponemataceae bacterium | reverse complement strand
GCCTTTGCGAAATGGAGCGGCGCTACGCCGTGCTTGACGGCATGGGCGTGCGCAATATAAAGGAATACAATAAGCGCATTCTGGAGCGCGGAATTGCTGCGGAAAAGCTGCCGTACATTGTGGTGATTATAGACGAGTTCGCCGACCTCATGGCAACAACGGGGAAGGAGCTTGAATCGACCGTTGCGCGCCTTGCAGCGATGAGCCGCGCAGTCGGCATTCACCTTGTGCTTGCAACGCAGCGCCCCTCCATCGACGTAATCACAGGACTAATCAAGGCGAATATACCCAGCCGCATTGCCTTTATGGTGGCTTCAAAGATGGATAGCCGCATTATCATAGACCAGGTCGGCGCGGAAAAGCTGCTCGGCAAAGGCGATATGCTCTACTCAAGCGTAACCGACCCGTTCCCTGTGCGCATTCAGGGCGCGTTTGTTTCCGATGAGGAAGTTGAGCGCGTTGTCGAGCAGGTTAAGTCGTTCGGAGAGCCGGAATACATTGACGACGAGATTTTTGTTGACGATGAAGACGATGATTCCCTTGACACATCGTTTTTTGGGGAAGGCGAAGACCCCCTCTATGACAAGGCGCTCGACATTGTCCTTTCGGCGGGCAAGGCCTCCGCTTCTTACATCCAGCGCCGCCTTAAAATAGGGTACAACCGCGCGGCGCGGCTCGTGGAAGACATGGAAATGCGCGGGATTGTAGGCCCCGCGAACGGCTCAAAGCCCCGCGAGGTTATACATGTGCCGGACAGGAGTGTTTCGGAGTAAATCAGGCGCCGCTAGCAGTTCAGCCGCCTGCTAGTTAGCCCCAATCATATAAAGAACCGGATTTCCTGCTGATTTTGCATGCCGAGCCTGTTCGCGACAATGCAGGTGCCAAAAACCGCTGTCAGCGCGTCGATGGCGGCGGCTGCCGAGCAGATAAAAAACGCTGCCGGTCGCAAAATCAAGAAGCTCCCCTCAAACCCGCGTCCGTACATTGCGCAAACCGCCGCGAGAAGGATATACGCACTTCCGGTGGGAAAGCGCGCGAGAAAGAACGAAAAAAGCGTGCAAATGCCCGTAAGCCATGCTATATCGGAAAACGCAACTCCAAGCGTTGAATAGGAGCGCAAAATTGCCGTAAAGCTGATAATTACAACGAGGGCGCTCCCCGCGCGGGAAAACACCGAGAACATCGGGGACACAACCGCTGTAATCCGCCTGCGGACACCGAGGCTTTCGTTCACATGGCGCATAATAACGGGGAGCGCCGCGTTCGCGTCTCCGGAGAAGAACGCCATCAGCACAGGCGCGATTGATGCGTAGAGAACTTTATAGGGGTTTTTGACTTTGCAAATGGCTTTGACCAAAAGCGGGTAAAGCGCGAGCGCGATAAAAAGCACTGTTGCCAGCAAAACCAGAATGAAGTTAAGAAAAAAGCCGTAGCTGAGCATTTCGCGGTACTGAAAGAACCAGTACACCGAAACGGCAATCATGCCTATCGCAATCATGTCAACAAAGAAGCTCATGACGGCGTACATTACTCTGGAAAACGAGTCAAAAAGCGAAACAACGGGCTTTGCCGCGATTTTGTCGACAGCGCAGCCGGCTCCGATAAAGCCTGCAAAAATGCACAACGGTAAAATGAACGCGCCGTCTTGGAAAACTTCAAATGCGGAAGTGGGAAACAGGCTGACAATGCTTTTCCAAATGCCGATGTCTTGCACGCTCTCCGCGCCTTCGGCGAGAATCGGAATTCGCGAAGGCGCAAAGACCAGCGCGGCGACAGTTCCAATAATGGCGCACAAGGCTGCGGCGGCAACTATAACCAGCGTTGCAAGCAGTCCGGTTTTAAGGAGAGCGCGGCTTTCCCGCAGCTCGTAAACGCCGATTGTAAAGCTAAAAAAAAGAACAGGGTAAAGCGCGTATCGCCCCAAGCGTGTTACGAACAGAGCGGCCTCTTCTAGGACTTCCAGCGCCAGCTGGCTTTCGCTCAGCAAAAAAAGCGACAAAATAAGGCCAAGCGCGATTGCAAGCAAGTATTTTAGCCAGATTTTCATAAGCCTTGAGAATACAGCAGGAAGCCTTTACAGTCAATGACGGGGGCAGGCTTGAAAGAGGCGGCGCAATGGGGATAAAATAAGGCATGAATATCCTTATCGCGGACAGCAGAATTTCTACGGCAGCCCTTCTTGCCGCGGAGCTCCGTTCGCGCGATGTTTCCGTAACGCTTGCCGTGCCTTCAAAGGAAAGCAGCGCCAAGCCTGCCGCCGCGCAGGAAAAGGCTTTTGGCTCCCCCTTGCGCGAGATTTCATGGAATCCCTTTTCTTGGCTTTCTTCGGACTCTCTTGTGTTCGAAGCAGCAAACCCTTCGGGGCTTGATGCCCTTGTTTTGCTTTTTGACCTTAACGCGCTCGCGCCTTTTTTTGCCGAGCTTTCGCCCGAAGAAATCTTTCTTTCTTCGGCAATCGCCTTCCAGACGCTTGCGGCCTCCGCGCTCAAAAGGTTTCAGGCTAAAAAATCAGGCCGCATTGTTTTTATGCTTTCGCGAAAAGAAAGCCGCTCCAGCTTTTTTGACCTCAAGGGAATGCAGTACATTGCCGCCTCTTCCGCCGAGTCTGCTTTTGAGCGCTTTGCGGAAGAAACCGCCTTTGTTTTTTCGCAGGCGGAAAGCGGCATGCTAGACGCTGTTTTAATTAAATCGGAGTTTGATTCGGAAGGCTTTCTTTCTTGGGCAGCAGACCATATTGCAGGGGAAAGCGCAAAAGCCGCAAAAAGCGCAGGCAAATGGATTTCGCGCGGAGGTGGGGGTTTAAGCTCTATTTTCCAACGCAGAACTTAGAGAAAACCTCGCCGAGAATGTCGGCGGAGGCGGTTTCGCCGGTAACCTCTCCGAGCGCGGAAAGGGCATCGTCCAAGTCTTGAGCAACCGCGTCAAGCGGAAAGCCGCTTTCGGCGTTTATGAGCGCTGACTGCAAAAACTCTCCCGCCCTTTCCGCGGCTTTTTTTTGCCGCAGGCTGCCGAGCGCGGCTTCGGCGCTTGCGGTTTCCGCTCCTGAAAGAAGCTCTTGCTGCACGCCTTTTACCAGCTGCTCAAGCCCTTCTCCCGTTTTTGCGCTTAAAGGGAAAACGCCCTTAACCGCGCTGTGGCTCGCGATGCTGTCAGGTATAGTTTCTGCGGGGAGAGAGCGCGGCAAATCCGTTTTGTTCCACACAAGAAAAACGGGCGCTTCTTTGTCGCCGCTCGCGCCGGTAAAAAACGCGGCATCTTCTTGTGAAAACCCGATAACGGAATCGACAACATACAAAATGGCATCCGCGCTTTCAATTAGGGAGCGGGAGCGCTCAATCCCTTCGGCTTCTATGGGGTTTTCAGTTTCCCTCAAGCCCGCGGTGTCAAAAAGGCGCACCGGGATTCCTGAAAAGTCAGCTTCCGCTTCTATCCAGTCGCGCGTTGTGCCGTGAATATCGGAAACAATGGTGCGCTCTTCCTTTAAGAGGAAATTGAAAAGCCTTGACTTTCCGGCATTTGTAGTCCCCGCGATTACAACCTCCGCGCCGCTTTGGTAAAGGCGCTCCGCCGCCCACGTTGCCTCAAGCGCTTTAAGGTCGTCGCAAGCGCTTTTTATTAGGCTAGAGTTGAACGCGCCTTTTACTGTATCCTCGTCTTCGGGGTACTCTATTTCCACGGCGAGCGCGGCGGCGGCTTCAAGCACTTTCGCGCGTATTGAAGCAAACGCTTTGGCAACGCTCCCCGCGAGCCGCACGGAGGCTCTCTTTTCCGCCTCCGCCGTTTTAGCGGAAATGATTTCGGCGGCGGCCTCTGCCCTTGTCAAGTCGGTTTTTCCGTTTATAAACGCCCGCAGGGAAAACTCGCCGCCTTCCGCCTGCCGGAAGCCGCCTTTAAGGAAGCACGAGAAAACCGCTGTAACGGCGGCGGGGCCTCCATGGCAGATTATCTCGCAGGCATCTTCCCCCGTAAAGCCGCGCGGGGCGCGGTAAACGGCAGCGACAACCTCGTCAACGGGCTTGCGGCTTTCAGGGTCTAAAATCCAGCCGTGAACAAGCGTGTGCGTTTTCGCGCTGTTGAGTGCATCGGGGCGAGAAAAGAATGAGCTAAGTTTTTCTATTGAGCCGTTTCCCGAAGCGCGTACAATGCCTAAAGCGGCGGGGCGCAGCGCCGTAGCGATTGCCGCTATCGCGTCCGATGTCACGGGAAATGCTCCGTCCAGTCCATTTTGCTTTCAAAAAGCGCCTGCGGCGCCTCGCCTGAAAAAGCGCCGCGCAAAAGGCGCAAGTACGCCTGCCGCGAGATATTTCTTGCGCCGAACCTTGCCATATGGTCGGTGTAAACTTGGGAATCAATAAAAGCGCCGCCCATAGCGCCGAAGAATTTTTGGGCAAACACGGCGAATGCGGTTTTGGACGCTTCCGGCACGCGGAAAAACATTGACTCGCCAAAAAACACCTTGCCAAGCTGCATTCCGTAAAAGCCGCCTGCAAGCTCGCTGCCTTCCCACGCTTCAACGGAGTGCATAAAGCCCTCCATGTGCAGGTCTAGGCAGGCGGCAATTAAGTCACGGGTGAGCCAAGTGCCCTGCTGCCCGCGCCTTTCAATCCCGGCGCAGGAGGAGACAACGGCTTCAAAGGCTGTGTCGGCGGTTATCTTAAAGCGCTCCTTTTTCATTTCGCGCTTTAGCCTTGAGGGAATGTGAAGCCATTCAGGCAAAAGCACAAAGCGCGGGTCGGGCGACTGCCAATAGAGCGGGTCGTCCTCATTGAACCAGGGGAAAATGCCTTGAGCGTATGCCGAAATGAGCATTCCGGGAGAAAGATTGCCGCCAACCGCAACCACGGAGCCTTCCGCTTTTTCGGGGTCAGGAAACTGAAAATATTCCCCGGCTTCAAGGCGTGGAAAGGCAGGGTCGCTTCGGGTTGAGCTGCTGTATTTGCGCACAGGGCTTGCCCGGTTAAGCTATAAAATTTCCGCAGTTTCGGGCACGCGGACTTCGGCGGGGCGCATGGAAATTGCAATGCGCTCACCCTTCATCGAGAAGAGGGCTTTGCCGCCTTTGGAAAGCTTACCGAATAGCACATCGTCCACAAGCGGAGACGAGATTTCGTCTTCCACCACGCGGGCAACGTTCCTTGCGCCAAACTCTTCGGAATACGATTTTTCCGCCAAGTGCGAAACCACGGCTTTGGAGACATCAAGCGCAACGTTCCTTTCGCTGAGTCTTTCGGCAATTCCTGCTATTTCCTTGCGCACAATCGATTCCATAACGCCGCGTGAGAGGCGCGTGAACTTGATTACAGCATCAAGGCGATTTCGGAACTCAGGCGAGAAAGTCCTTTCGACAGCCTCGTCGAGGGCTTCCATGTTGCCTTCAGCGCCGCCAAAGCCGATAGCGGGCTTTCCGATGCGGTCAGCGCCGGCATTGCTTGTCATAATCAAAAACACGTTGCGAAAATCCGCCTTTCTTCCTTGGTTGTCAGTCAGGGTAGCGTAATCCATCACTTGCAAAAGCACGTTGAAAATGTCCGTGTGGGCTTTTTCAATTTCGTCTAGAAGAAGGACGGAGCGCGGCTGCCTTCGCACGGCATCTGTAAGAAGCCCGCCGTCTTCAAAGCCAACGTAGCCCGGAGGAGAGCCAATCAAGCGGCTTACAGTGTGCTTTTCCTGATACTCGCTCATGTCAAAGCGGATAAGCGGAATGTCGAGGTTTTCTGCAAGCTGCTTTGCAAGCTCCGTTTTGCCTACGCCTGTAGGCCCCGCGAAAAGAAAGCTCGACGCGGGCTTGCTGCCGCTCCTAAAGCCGGCGCGCGCGCGCTTTACCGTCCTAGAAAGCTCGCTCACGGCTTCGCTTTGCCCAAAGACAGCCCTGCCTAAGTTTTCTTCAAGGCTTTTGAGCTTAATGTTTTCGGCAAGCCCTATGCTTTTTTCAGGTATCCGCGCCATTTTCGCTACAACCTTTTCCACAAGCTGCTGCGAAACTTCAGGCGCGGGGCTTTCGGGCAGAACAGCGCCCTCTGAAATGCGAAGCCTTGCCCCCGCTTCATCCATAACATCAATGGCTTTATCAGGCAAAAAGCGCTCGTTTACATAGAGGGCGGAAAGATGGACAGCCTGCTTTATGGCTTCGTCGCTGTAGCGCACATGATGGAACTCCTCATAGCGGGGCTTTAGCCCGTTAAGAATCTGCACGGTTTCATCTTCAGAAGGCTCCGCAATGTCGATTTTCTGGAATCTCCTTGCAAAGGCGCGGTCTTTTTCAAAATACTTTGAGTACTCATCGTAAGTGGTGGAGCCTATGCAGCGTATTTTTCCCGATGCAAGCACGGGTTTTAGCAAGTTGGATGCGTCGACAGTGCCGGAGCCGCCGCCTGAGCCCGCGCCTACAAGCATGTGTATTTCGTCAATGCAGAGGATAGAACCCTCCCGCCTTGTAAGGTCTTCCGTTATTTTTTTAATGCGCTCTTCAAAATCCCCGCGGAACTTTGTTCCCGCAAGAAGGGCAGCTACATCAAGGCGGTAAATAACGGAGTTTTTGAGCTTTTCGGGCACGTTGCCGGCCGCAATGCGCTGCGCAAGACCTTCTGTTACGGAGGTTTTGCCTACACCAGCTTCGCCCACATGGATAGGGTTGTTTTTCATGCGGCGGCACAAAGCCTGTATGGTCAAGTCTATCTCTTCCGCGCGGCCAATTACGGGGTCAAGCTCGCCCGCTGCGGCTTTTGCGGTGAGGTTTTCTGCGAAGCGATCAAGAAGAGACCTTCCCTGCCTTTGCGGTCCTGCTGCCCTGCCGCCTGCGCTTTCTTTTTCGCCCGTGTTTTCGTAAGGGCGCGGCTCTTCCCCTAAGCCAAACGCTTTTGCGCGCCTTCCGTAATCAGGCATTCTTCCGCTTTCGCCTGCGGCGTAATCGCCTTCTGGAAGGGGAAGGTTTTTGTCCGCGCGCTCGGAGTCTTCCGCGAAAGGCTGCGTTCTGCTGTTTTCATGGGCGGCATCGGCATTTGAAGCAAGTGCGCCTGCCGTTAAAAGCTCCAAAAGCAAAAGCCTGTCCAATCCGCCTTTTTTCAATATCCACGAGCAGTAGCTTTGCTCTTGCGAATAAAGGCTATATAGCACATCGCCTATGTCAAGAACGCCCTTGTCGGCGCTTGAACAAAAAACGGCGGCGCGGCGGAAAACGTCCTGAAAGCCGAGCGTCTGCACGGGGTCCCTGCCGTCGCCTACAGTGGTAACGTGATCGCTTAAATACTTAAAAAGCCCCTCTTCAATAGCGTGAACATTCCCGCCCGCCTGCTCGACAACGGCGCGCGCGGGCGGATGCACAAGAAGAACGCACAGAAGGTGCTCCGGCGTGATGTATTCGTGGCGGAGCATTCTCGCCTTTTCCCACGCGGTATCTATAAGAGACTGAACCTGCTTGTCCAAGATAATTTTCATCGCTTACTCCCGAATCATTCAATTACACACCTCAAGGGAAACCCCTGCTTTTTGGCGGCGCTGCGCACTTGGGCGCACTTTGTAGCCGCAATGTCGTAAGGGTATTCCCCGACAAAGCCTTTCCCTTCGCGGTGGACTGTTTCCATAATGCGGACAGCCTCATCGCCGCTCTTGTGAAAAATAAGCATAAGGACGGCAACGACAAAGTCTTTGGTGGTGAAATTGTCGTTAAGAAGCACGACCTTCCTCTTTGCAGGCGGCTCCAGCTTGTCGTCCTGTCTGCCGACAGGCAGGCTGTCCGCCAAGTCCGGCGCGCCGGTCTCTTTGCGGCTCACTTCGTTCATAGTATAAAAATACTCCAAAATTCACAAGGAAACAATGGGGGATTAGTCTTTTAGTGCTTTAGCGGATTGCAACAGTTATACGAGCGTGTGCCCTGCGAGCCGACAAGCTCCGCTTGGCATCGCGCAGCGAGTTGCGCCAGAAAGCGCAACGAAGCTTCTAGCGGGATTGCAGGCTCGACAGCGAGGTAGTTTACTAGTTGCCTAGTTGCCTAGTTGCCTAGTTGCCTAGTTGCCTAGTTGCCTAGTTGCCTAGTTG
>CAZDXD010000057.1:0-8178 GCA_964509415.1 uncultured Treponemataceae bacterium | reverse complement strand
TAAGTCAACGGGTTTTGATCCCGTCATTCCGCAGGTTCGAATCCTGCCGTCCCAGCTTTTGTTTTTCCAAATCCCGCCATTGTTTTTTTTTTCTTTTTATGGTATAAAAGCGCAAACGTTTTCTTTTATTAAGGAGTCCGAAAATGGACAGGAAAATTCTTGATGCCCGCGTTCGCGAAGCCAGGGGAAAAAGCGCGGCAAAGCGCCTCCGCGCGGAAGGGCGGTTGCCTGCGGTTATTTGCGATGGAAAGGGCGAATCGACGCCGATTGATATTTCAGAAAGCGAGTTTGCCAAGCTTTTCCGGCTGATTACAAAAACTACTACAATCGACATTAAGCTGGACAGCGGCCGCGAGGCGACGGTTTTCGTTAAGGATTTTCAGCACGATATTGTGTCGGATCGCGTGCGGCATGTGGATTTTTACGAAGTCGAGCCGGACAAGATGATAAGAACGAAAATCCGTGTAAGAATTACAGGCGCTCCTGATGCCGTGCGGCTTGGCGGTACGCTTGAGACCGGTATTCCTGAAATTGAAATTGAGTGCCTCCCTAAAGACCTGCCTGAGCGCATTTCTGTCGATGTAACAAAGCTTGGCCTTAACGAGACAATCTTTGTTAAAGACCTCTCGCTTGGCAAAGGCGTTAAGGTTCTCACTCCGGGCGACTCTCCCATTGCCAGCGTAAAGCAAGTGCGCTCAAGCCTTGCGGCGGATGATTCTTCCGCAGGCGAAGAAAAAGCCGCTTCAGGAGCCTAGCCTAGAGCAGGGGGCTGAAATGGCTTCTCTGAAATGGCTTCTATAAGGGAAAGATTTAGGGAAATTGTCGCGTCTTTTCTAAGCGAAAGGCCTGAGCCTTGCGAAGAGCGGCGCATTCTTGCAGCGGTTTCAGGCGGAGCTGATTCTGTTTTCCTTCTTGCGCTCCTTGAATCGCTTTCCAAAGACTTGGGCTTTTCGCTTGCCGCGGTAACCGTAAACCACAGGCTCCGCGCCGAAGAAGAAAGCGCGGGCGATGCCGCTTTTGTAGAAGCGATGTGCGCCTCGTTTGTTCCCGCTGTCAAGTGCTTCCGCGTGGATTTTGCGCCTGGCGATGTGGAAAAAGAGGCTTTGAAGCGCGGAATGGGCATTGAAGATGCTGCCCGCTTTCTGCGCTACAAGGCGTTTGAGGAAGCCCACGCTGAATGGAATGCATGCTGCGTGATGACGGGGCACACTTCATCGGACAAAATAGAAACCGTTTTAATGCGCTTTCTTCAAGGGGCGGGCGCTTCGCGGAGCGCGGGCATTCTGCCTACAAGGGATTATGGAAGGGGGAGCTTTGTTTTTCGCCCGATGCTTTCCTTTTCCGCCGAAGAGGTGCGCTCCTTTCTTAAAGAACAAGGCATCCCGTGGCGCGAGGACAGCACAAATTCTGACAGCCGCTTTCTCCGCAACAAAATAAGGCTTAACCTTCTTCCCTTTCTTGACAGCGAATTTCCGGGCTGGCGAAAAGCTGTGCTATGCGGCGCGGAAAAGTCTGCTATGGACTTGAACTTGATTGAAAGCCTGCCGCTTCCCGAATGGAAGCCTTTCCCGTCCGACTCTCAACCGCGGGGCACCGGTTGCGCCGCGGAGCTTCTTTTCTGCCCTGCCGCCGAATATGCAGCTCTTTTGCCCGCACTGCGCCTTCGTTTCCTTTATAGGGGAACGGCTCTGCTTGGAATGGAGGGCAGGGTTCCTTACAGGCTTTTGCGGGCAATGATTTATGCGGGCAATTCAGGCGAAAGCGGTAGCGGGGTTTTCGCAAGCGGTGCAGGCATTTTCTTTGAAAGCGGCAGAAAGTTTGTTTTTTTAGGGCGCGATATTGTGCAGAACCGCAAAAACGGGTATCTTGTTATGGTGCGCGGGGAGTGTACCGTGCCCCTTCCATTTGGGGAAATAAGGCTGCGCAAGGCGGGCGAAAGCGGATATCTTGCTGTTGAAGGAGCTTTAGCACAAATGCTTTTTAAGCCGCCCTTTGCTATTCGCTCCAGAACAGCGGATGATTTTATTGAAGGAAAGGGCGGAATGCGAAAAAGCCTTAAAAAGCTGTTTGGCGAGTGGGGCGTTCCCGTTTTTTTGCGCGGCTGCGTTCCCGTTATAGAAACGCAAGATGGAATTTCCGCCGTGCTCGGCTCAGCTTTGGGTTTTCCGGACTTTATAGCCAATGTGCAAAAGCAAGGTTTATGAACAAGGATAACAAGAATTTGGATTTTAAGAAAAATGCCGGCGGCAACAAGCCGGAGCGCAAGCCAGGCCGCGCGGGCTTCCTTTTCTTTATTTTTGCCGTTGTTTTGCTTTTTATTCTGTTTTTTCCTGGAACAAGCCGTCGTCAGGGCATTGAGTTTTCTTATACGGAATTTCTTTCAAGGGTGAGGCAGAACCAGATTGAGTCTGTAGAGATTTCAGGGCAGGAGAGAATACGCGGCGTTTTGCGCGGTGTTTATAACGAGGATGGATATTTTTATACGCAGATTCCCTATGCCGACCCTGATCTTCTCGATCTTCTTGCAGAGCACAATGTTCGCGTCCGCGGTGTAGCAAGGGAAGTTTCCCCGCTCACTGTGATATTTCAGCTTGCGCCGACGATTCTTTTTATTATTGTTCTTGTTCTTATGCTCCGCCAAGTGCGCGGAAACAATTCAGCATTTCAGTTTGGCGCGAGCCGCGCGCGCAAGTACGAAGGAAAGAAAAAGGTAACATTTGCTGATGTCGCGGGGCAGAAAGAAGCCAAGAATGAGCTTGAAGAGGTTGTGGATTTCCTTAAAAGCCCCGACAAGTACGTGAAAATGGGTGCCCGCATTCCAAAGGGCGTTCTTCTTGTGGGAATGCCCGGAACCGGCAAAACGCTTATGGCCCGCGCAGTTGCAGGCGAGGCAGGGGTAGCATATTTTTCAATTTCTGGAAGCGACTTTGTAGAAATGTTTGTAGGCGTAGGAGCCAGCCGCGTCCGCGACCTTTTTGAGCAGGCAAGAAAAAGCTCGCCGTGCATCATCTTTATAGATGAGCTTGACGCGGTCGGCCGCACGCGCGGGCTAGGCTACGGCGGCGGGCATGACGAAAGGGAACAGACGCTTAACCAAATGCTTGTGGAAATGGACGGCTTTGACACAAAAGACGGCATTATCGTTCTTGCAGCGACAAACCGCCCCGACGTGCTTGACCCCGCGCTCTTGCGTCCCGGCCGCTTTGACAGGCAGGTTACAGTCGCCATGCCCGATATAAAAGAGCGAGAGGACATTTTAAAAATCCACGCTGCCAAGATTCCGCTTGCACCTGATGTTGACCTAAAGCATTTCGCGCGGGCAACGCCCGGCATGAGCGGCGCGGACTTGGCGAATCTTGTAAACGAAGCTGCCCTTTCTGCAGCTGTTAAAAACAGAGAAAACGTAATAGAAGCCGATTTTGAAGAGGCCCGCGATAAAATCCTTATGGGCGTTGCAAGAAAGTCCGTAGTGATGCCCGAATCCGACAGGCGCATGACAGCCGTCCACGAGTCGGGGCACGCGCTCCTTCACTTTTATCTTGAGCACGCCGACCCCCTGCACAAGGTTACGATTGTCCCGCGCGGGCAGGCCTTGGGCGTAGCGTTTTCTCTTCCTGAACGGGACTCCTATTCCCGCACCAAATCATGGATTCTTGACAGGATATGCATTTGCTTTGGCGGATACGTTGCTGAAACCATTGTATACGGGGAAACTACAACGGGCACAAAGGCGGACATTGACCAGGCAACCGAAATGGCAAGAAAAATGGTTTGTCAGTTTGGCATGGCGGATGAGGTTGGCGCGGTTTCATTCGGCGCGGAGGACGAGCCTATCTTTATAGGCAAAGAAATTGCCAGGCACAAGGATTATTCCGAAGAAACGGCGAAAAACATAGACGCTGCCATTAAGAGTATCCTTTCCGGCGAAAAGGACAGGGCCGCGCGGATTCTCTCTGAACACAGGAATGAGCTTGACATTCTCACCGAAGCGCTTCTTGAAAACGAAACGCTGGATAACAGCGAAATCCGAAAGCTTTTGAACCTGCCGGAGCATCAGGAAGAGCAGGAGACTGCCGATGCTAAAGCAAGCGAATAGTTCAAAGCGATCCGCACTGCGCGCGCTTGCCTGCCTTTGCGCGTTTATGCTCTTTCAGCCTTTTCTTGGAGCGCAGGCGGAAGAGGACGGGCTTGACATCTCTCTCGCCTATCTTGACAGGGCGGTCGCGCACTACAACGCGGGAGACGCTGAAAGCGCGATGCGCTCTATTGAAGCGGGAATGCTTTATTCCACTGTCCCCGCAGATTTCTTCTATTTGAAAGCGGCTCTTTTTTCTGACGCGGATTCGCCTGTTGGCGATGTCCTTGAAGCGGCTTATGATGCTTTTGCGGAAAACAGGCGATGGTTTCGCTTTGAAGAAGCTCCAGCCGCGGTGTTTGCAGCTTCCCTTCTTGCCGACACGACGCGCTTTGAAGAAGCTCTCTTGCTTCTTGAACGCTTTTCTGCTGAAGTTTCCGCCGATGCTGCCTTTCTCCGCTGTAGAATTTTTTATGCGCTTGGAGACTTCGCGCAGGCGCGGAATGCTATTGACGCGGCTTTAAGGCGTTGGCCATCCGATGTTCGCTTTCCGCTTTTGTTTTTTCAGTTTGAAGAGTTTTACCGCTTTGACGCTCTTGCAGAAGAATCGCCCGCTTTAGCGTTTTCGGACAGCGAAGGAACGGCGAGGGCTTTTGAAATTGCCTTATGGATTGTCCGCGCGTGGAACTTGCTAGCTAATCCCGACGCGCCCGCGGAGCTTTCTCTTGCTTCCGTTCCTTTTCTGCGCTTGGTTTCTCCGCGGAATGCCGCGCGGATAATCAGCAGAATTTGGAACATGGGCGGCTTCGGCTCTCTTTCCCCGCAGGCTGCCCCTTTTGCTGCGGTTGAGGCTTTGCGGGAAAATATAGCTTCGACAAGCGAGGTTCTTGACGCTTTTTTCAGCTTTGCCGAAAGCTCAAGCGGTATCCCGCTTGGCGCTTTAGAGTATTTATGCGCATTTGCTGCCGACTCTCCCAGCCAGGAACTGCGGGAAGAAATAGCTATGAGGCTTTCGGGCTTTAGCGGTGTGCTTTCCGCCGATTCAAACGGCGATTTTATCTCTGATTCTCTTGTTACTTATCGGCTTGGAAGGCCTTATTCTGCCGTCTATGACTTAAATCAGGACGGCTACCCTGATATAATAGCGGACTGCGGATTTGGCGAGCCCGTTTCCATTCTCTTTCCGCAGCTAAGCGCCGCGATTGAGTATCAGGCATATCCCAATGCTGCTTCCGTCAGGCAGGGAGATGCCGTTTTTACGCTGCGTCCAGTGTCTCTTGCTTGCGCTCCTCTCGTGGCGAAAAATTTGAACTTTGGCTTTCTCTCTCCTGACTTTTTCTTTTTATCTGCGGACAGGGATTTTGCCTTTCCTCGAGAAGACGAGTTAGCCGCCGCTTCTGTTCTAAAAACTGAAACTGACGCTGCAATCGCTGCAAGCGGCATGCAGACTGCTTTGAGGAGGGAAACTTTTTATGACGAAAACGGTCTTCCGTCTTCCGCGCGCGAAATCATAGACGGCACAGTAGTTTCCAGAACGCTTTTCAGGAACGGACAGTCTGCCGAATGCGACAGGGACGATGACAGGGACGGGTATTTTGAAAAAAAGATTATTTATGGAGGCGATGGAGAAACCCTCCTTGTTGACACGGACGGAGACATGGTTTTTAACTACGCGGAGTTTACAGGCTTAGACGGCTCGGCGCGCCAAAGCTGGTTTGATGCTGGAGGCTCATTCCCTTCCGTGCAGTGGGTTAAAATGCCGGACGACAGCTCCTCCGCCGTCTGGCTTCATCCTGAAAGCGGTCAGGAGGTTACGGTGCGTTTCAGTGCGGTCTCCGAAGCGGAGGGCTCTTTTTCCGTCTTATACCAGGGGGAAACGCGCGAGATTTTATACGACGCGGAGGCAGGGCTTTGGTGGCTCGATGAGATTCCTGCCGAGCTTTCTCCGCCTGACTTGGCAGACATTGCCTCTGCCGCTTTGCAGCTGAAACAGAGCGAGCTTTTGGTTGTTTTTGCTGATGTAGAGTTTGAAGACGGATTTATCCGCATTTTGAAAATAGGGGGCTATCTTTTTGCTGAAACTGTGCACAGCGAACAGGCTGAAGAAATCTGACCCGCGCGCGCTCTGTTTTTTTTGCGCCATTTTGCTTTTGCCCGCGTTTCTTTTTTTCGCCTCCTGCGCTTCTTATGAAGGCCCGCCAGAGGTTGTAATAGATTATTCAAGCGCGAGAAGCGTCCGCTACGAAATGCAGCAAATTGCCTCCCTGTACCTGACCGATTCCGTGCAGGCTCTTCTTCGTGCAAGGAATCTTCGCTCTTCCGTAAACGAAAACAGGGAAAACCCCAAGGCGGAATATGGAGAGGAGCTTTTAGGCGAGGTCGATGACCTGTATGCCGATTCCCTAGAAATAGTGCGCTCAAGTTTTGATGTTGCGGTATCCGAAAGCGACTGGCTGGACGCAATCCGCTTTTACCGCTCCCTTGCCGCATTGGGCGAAGCTCCGCCAGAATGGAGCTTTGAAAGCCTGTTGCGAAGCCAAATTACTGACTGGGAAAAAGAGGGCAACACAACGCTCAGTAGCCTTTTTACCGTTACTCATTCTACCCCTGAAGATGAAGCGCCCAACGCGAACATCATTGCGGATATGATTTCCGCGACTGTAACGGTCTGGGTTGACCGCGGGCTTTCAATTCAGGGTGGCGTGGGCTACGCTTCCCGCGTGATAGGATCGGGCTTTTTTATTGATGAGCGCGGCTACATTATTACCAATTACCACGTAATTTCAAGCGAAGTCGCCCCCGACTACGAAGGCTATTCAAGGCTCTATATAAAGCTCGCGGACGACCCTGACGGGCGCATTCCCGCGCGGGTTGTAGGCTGGGACCCCATCTTTGACCTTGCACTCCTTAAAACTGAAGTTACGCCTCCCGCTGTTTTTGAGCTAGGCTCCTCGCGTGACCTGCGGGTTGGCACAAGAATATACGCGATTGGCTCGCCCGGCGGTCTTGAGCAGACAATCACTTCAGGCATTGTCTCCGCTCAAGGGCGGCGCTTTCTTTCGCTTGGCGATGTCTTGCAGATTGACGCGCCCATAAATCAGGGCAATTCTGGCGGACCTATAATTGATGAAGCCGGGCGCGTTCAGGCTGTAGTGTTCGCGGGCGTTGAGTCCTTCGAGGGGCTCAATTTCGCCATTCCCGTTGAGCTTCTAAAGCTTATTCTTCCGCAGCTTTATTCCGGCGGGCTAACAGCCCATGCATGGCTTGGCGGGTATGGAAGAACCTTTTCCTCGCCGGCTGATGCGGAAGGGGCGGGTATTTCTGTTATCTACTGCATTCCGGGTCTTTCCCTTTCGCAGGCAGGCATCCCCGAAGACGCTGTCATCACTGCTGTAAACGGGCAGCGCGTAAGCACGCTTGAGCAGCTTCAGTACGCTCTTATGCTTGAATACCCCGGCACCATTGTCAGGCTTTCGGGGTATACGATAAAAGAAACCATTGATGCCGATGACCCCGCCGCCTCCATCCGCGCGGAGCGCGTGCCAGGCGATTGGTACGCTGTCCTTTACGCGCGCCCCGAAAAGCCGGGCGCTCTGGTAATTGAGCGCGATCTTCAAAGCCGCGTGTTTCTTCCTATCTTTGGCATGAATTTGCAGCGCATAGGCTCAAAGAAACAGTACACGGTAGCCTCTGTTGTGCGCGGCGGTATTGCCGATGAAAGCGGCTTTTCGCGCAACGATGTCGTTGAAATACGCGCCTTTGTGCCCGATACCAAAAACGGCACCCTTTTAACCCAAGTTGCGGCAAAGCGGCGCAAAAGCGGCTATGTGCAAACCTTTATTGCCTTGGGAGCGTCTCTGGACAGCCCGTATTATTTCTAAGTATATTTTTCACCATGACTGAACCCCGCTTTATAAGGAACTTTTGCATAGTCGCGCACATTGACCACGGCAAGTCAACGCTTTCCGACAGGCTCTTGGAAAAGGCACAAGTTGTTGACGCAAGGAACTTCCACGCGCAAATGACCGACAGCATGGATATTGAGCGTGAGCGCGGCATTACAATAAAAAGCCAGGCGGTAACAATTCCCTACACAGCGCGGG
>CAZDXD010000056.1:0-8236 GCA_964509415.1 uncultured Treponemataceae bacterium | reverse complement strand
GAAAACAAGGCGGGCATTGCCTTTAGCTCCTGCGACAGCGAGGACTTGCAAATAGCGGTGGAAAAAATGAGAGAGCTGCGCGCAATGCTTTACGCGTTGCTAGAAAGGGATGCAGAGACTATTCCCTTCCCCGTTACATACCCCGTCATTACTCCTATCCCGTGGTGGGAGCAATTCAAGATAACCTGCACAACCACAGGCACAGGCACAACGGAGGCAACATGACAGAGAGCGAGCTAAGAGATCGCATAAGCAAGACAAGCGACGCCAGCTTTGCCCAGCAGTGCTGGGAGCTATTGTTTGACGTTGAAAACGAATACTGGGAAAAGCTGTTCGCTTGCTTTAGGGAAGCCCGCGACGGCGTATGCGAAATGGACAGAAAAAGCCTTGATTGGGCGCAAAACTTGGTTCGCGCGGCGATAGAGGACTTGGAAAAGCTGAACAAGGTTCTTGCAGCCAAAAAGGAGGCTCTATAATGGAAGAAACTTTTGTTTTTTATCCGAGCTTTTACGTCGAGCCTGACGACGACGTAAGCGAGGAAAGTTGCTATCGGATTCTTGACGCGATTCTGCGCTATGGCGTTTACGGCGAGCTCCCCGACATCACAGGCTGGAAGCAGTGGGAGCGCAAGCACTTTCAGTCGGCACAACGGCAGATAGCCGTATCCAAAGAGCGATACAGGCGAGCAAAAATGGAAGGCGGCTATGACTGAATCAACCATATTCTATAAATCACTTTTTGACGCGCTCGCAAACTTCCCGCCAGAAAACTACAAGACAGCAATGCAGGCCGTCGCGGACTACGCCTTCACGGGGAAAGAGCCCGAAGGCTTGCCCTTGCTAGAAAACACCGTATTCACGCTTGTAAGGCCGCAAATCGACGCGAACAAGGAGCGCTACGAAAAGAGCCTAAATGGAGGCCGTCCGCAGGTGGAGCTCCCCTCACAGGAAGAGCTTGAGGCGATGAGGCAGGAGCTCGGCAGCTGGGACGCGGTGGCAGCCGAGCTTGGCGTAAACAAGGCGACGCTTTTTAGGCGCAGGCAGTCGCAAAACGAGTCGCAAAAGTCGCAAAACGAGTCGCAAAAGTCGCAAAACGAGTCGCAAATTGCAAAACCTAATGATAATGTAAATGATAATGTATCTGAATCTGTTTCTGTTTCTGTCTCTGTAGATGAGACTGAAACTGTAACTGAAAAGAGAGAGGGCGAGCACAGCTCGCCTGTGGCGGCAGAGCCGCCCGCTTTTTTAGGCTCCGACACTCTTTCTGAAAACTCCGTTTTATTCCCGCAAGAAGCGATCGCCTGCACTTCACAGCCGCAAAAGAGCGCCCGCTTTATTCCCCCGACGATCGGGGAGGTAGCCGCCTACTGCAAGGAGCGGGGCAATGGCGTGGACGCCGAGTCCTTTGTCGCCTTCTACGCGAGCAAAGGCTGGTTTGTCGGCAAGAACAAGATGAAAGACTGGCGGCAGGCCGTTATCACTTGGGAAAAGCGCGACAAGGAGCGAGCGCAAGGGCAATATAGCGCGCGCGCCTCGCCTGCGCCCGCTGCCGTGCAGAGGGAAGAGTCGGGCGGCTGGCATACTCCCCACACGGTGTTTCCCGTTATCAGGACGGAAGAGGACTACAAGGCGCACGAAAAGCGGATGGAAGAGTACAACCGCTGGGCGGACGAATGCTTAGGTTTGACAAAGCGAGATGAGACATGAAGAAAAGCAAGTATAGGATTTGGAGAGCTGGCGAAGCCTTCGAGTCGACGGAGGTTGAATACTTTGAAGCCGTTTGCGAAAGGCACGGGCCTTACAAGGCGGGGCGAATAACAATCTGCGGGCACACGATAGGCTCGGCTTGCCCTATTTGCTACGAGGAGCACGAAGCCGCTTATGAGCGCAGGTTCAAGCGGAACGTGCCCGACGACGGGCTTAGCGACGCGGAACGGCGCCGCGCGATGGCCGCGAACATCAAGCCTGAGTTCTACCAGGCGACGCTCGACAACTACCGCGCAGAAACTCCTTCGCAAATGCAGGCGCTTACAGCCTGCCGAAGCCTTGTAAAGCAAAAAAAGGGCTTTGTTGCGCTTGCAGGCACGTATGGCGTGGGCAAGACGCACCTTGCCTGCGCGGTTGCGAGGGAGCTCGGCGGCTCTGTTTATACCATGTTTGAGCTTGCCGCGCGAATACGGAGCTCGTTTGACGCAAAGTCCCCGGAGACAGAGGCAGACGTGCTGCGCTCGCTTTGCACGGCGCCGTTCCTTGCCATCGACGAGTTCGGCAGGAGCAAGGGGCAAGAGGCTGAGGCCAACTGGCTTAGCCACATCGTGGCGACTCGGCACTCGTGCTTCTTGCCCACAATGATTTTGAGCAACAGGCGGCTTGCTTCGGAGCTGCCTGGAGAGAAATGGCGCGAAAGCCTTGAAGCCGTGCTCGGCGACGACGTGGCGCAGAGAGTAATGTCTTCAGGCACTATCATCGCCATAGACGGCCCTAACGCAAGGCTTACGCAGAAGGGCTTTTGGAAACCAGTTTTTTAGGTGGAGGGTTAAAAATGAGCGCGATTGACACATTGACGGACGGCAGGCTTGCACTTGCAAAGAGCAACGTGACGCTTGCCCTTGATGAATTGTGCGATTTGCGGGCAAGGGCTTCAGAGCTTGCCTTTTGCGACGCTGAGTGGCAGGAGTACATCGAGAAGGCCTTCGGCTCGCTCGATCGCCTTTTGCGCGAGGCATTGGAGGCGCTGCGATGAAGGAATTTGTTACAGGCAGATATTCCCCCCGTGCCCTTGTCGAGGCGATCAGGGCAGAAGAGCGGGAGCAAGAGGCTATATCGAGGAGCTTCCCGCCGGGGAGCGAAACCGCGCAGTGGCATAAAGCCGTTTCGGCGGGGTTCAGCGTGGCGGCTGACATTGTCGAGAACTTTTTCGCGACACAAGACTTTGAGGAGGTATCGCAATGAATGCCGCAACAGCTGCCGTTATAGGAGAGAATATCCGCGATGCGCTAAAGCGCAAGCGGGAATTTCCTGAAGAGCCGATAACGCGCAGGCCTATAGTAAGCCGCAGGCCGTGCTGGGGAGGCATCGAGACAGTCGATTACAACTACGACCCGCCGCGGGTAACAAGGGAGCCGAGCAAATGAAATTCTACATGAGCAAACCGAAGCCTGGCAAAGAAGTGCGGGTTGTGGTTGAAGGAGTTACAAAAGACGTGACGGCGATTTTGCAGGGGGCATGGGCTAACGCGAATATTTGCGCAATGCTCGAAGACAGAAATGCAGGGGAGATTCCTGTTTGGGCAACGCTAGATGCCTATATGAGATACGCAGAGAGAAAAAGCAGGAAGCCCGCGCTGAAGGCTTGGGAAAGGTGCATAAAAGGACTTTTGGGCGCGCGAATTAGCTTTTTTGCAGGCCGCGAAAAATATTCGAGGGCGGGCATGAACGTTTTTGGCTTTACACAGTTTTTTGAGGAGAGCGGCTACGCCTGTTTTAGCATTTATGCTCCCGCGGCGAGATTCCTCCGCGAGGGCAACCACTATACAGACATGTTTTTTGAAGAAGCTAACGGGGCGCTTGATGTTGAGCTTCCGCCGCCTGGCTATGAGCCGTTCGCACACCATGACGGAAGCGACGTTGCCCGCTTGTTACAGGAGATATTGCAATGAAAATCTACATTGCAGGCAAAATAACGGGCTGCATTAACTACAGGCAGCAGTTTATGGCAGCTGAGGCGCGGCTTGCCGAGATGGGCTTTAGCGTAATGAACCCCGCGTGGCTTTATGCCTACCCCGCTTTTGGGCACGAGGACTACCTTGCCGTAAGCCGCGCAATGCTTGCGCGCTGCGAGGCCGTGCTCCTCTTGCCGAACTGGGGCGGCTCTACAGGCGTAAAGCTGGAGCTCGCTTTTGCGCAAAAGAGAGGGCTGCGCGTTTTTGACAGCAGCACGGGCGAGGCGGGCTGTTGGGCTGATTTGCGCTCTATAGCCGCACAGGAACAGCAGGAGCGCGAAGAGCGGCTCGGAGTGGGCTTCAAGGACTGGCTGCGCGAGATGCTGCACGAGACGCTGCGCAAGATAAACACGCCTGGCGTAAAAAAGAGCGATGCAGAAATGCATCGCGGCGAATTGGAGGCTTTTTCGCTCGTTTACGAAGAACTGGAGAGGAGGGAAAAATGACATTGGATTTGTTTGGCAATGAATACAGCGATGAGCTGGGTACGGACGTCCAGCTATTTGAGTCCGCCGAGTTCGGCTCTGTGCGCATAATTCAGGAGGGCGACAGCTTTCTGTTTTGCGGAAAGGATGTCGCGGCGGCTCTTGGCTATTCTAATACCAAGAAGGCTGTAAACGACCATTGCAAGGGGGTAACGAAACGTTACCTCCTTACGGCAGGAGGCAGGCAGGAAGCCGCCTTTATACCCGAAGGCGACCTTTATCGGCTTGTCGCGCATTCAAAGCTGCCGTCGGCTAAAAAGTTTGAGCGTTGGGTTTTTGATGAAGTTTTGCCTTTAATCCGAAAGACAGGCTGCTACTCGTTGAAGTGCAAAGTTCCCGACGATCCCACCTTGCTGGGCTTGCCTAACTTTGACGACCCTATAGAGTCTGCCCTCGCATGGGTAGAGGAGAGGAAGGGAAGGCTACAGGCTGAGGAGCGCAACAGGACGCTTACAGCTCAGGTAACCGAGATGGAGCCGAAGGTTGTCTATTACGAAAAGGTGATGACGGCAAACAAGGGGCATGAGGTTACTGAAATAGCAAAGGACTATGGCATGGGCGCACCGAAGTTCAACAAGCTGCTGCACGAGATGGGCATTCAGTACAAGCAAGGCGGGCAGTGGTTCCTTTACGAGAAGTATCAAGACAAGGGCTACACAAAATCGGCTACTAAAATCTTGCCTGACGGACGGGTTGTCACGTTCACGATGTGGCTAGAAAAGGGGCGGATGTTTCTTTTTAACGAGCTCGCCAAGAGGGGCATATATCCCACAGGCGATTCTACAAGGAGGGAGCGATGACGCTAGAGGCTGTGAAGATAGAGCTGGGGAGCGCGTACAATCAGGCTTTGCTTAGCGCGAAGGCGAAAGGAACTAGCCTCTCCGACGCATTTATATTCAAAGGGCAAATGGAAGCGCTTAAATATGCGCTCTCCCTTTTAGAAAAGGTGGAAGAACCGGAGGCCGCAACTAAATGACATTGGACGAGCTTTATAACAAAATCGAAAAGCTACAAGACGAGAACAGCGCGGCTTGGGACACTTGCGGTAACATCGCCGATATGGGCTATTACGAAGGCTTTAACGCCGCCTGCGAAGAGATTTTAGATATAATAAGGGAGGGGGAGAGAAATGGATAGTATTGCGGCTTCATTCGTGGGCAAAAGGCTAAGGCAGGTGCGGGAAGAGATGGGCTTGACGCAAAGGGAACTTGCCGCCGCTATAGGCGTTTCCCGCCAATGCATCGGCATGGCCGAGAATGACAAGGGTGTGACTTGCGACACTCTCCGCAAGATAGCCATTTTTACGGGCGCTTCTTGCGGCTACCTGCTGGGCGTTACGGACGAGCGGCTGCCCATAGAAGGCGGCGCCGCGCGTTGCATAAAAGGGCGGGCGGGCATGGAGCCCTTCCGGGAAAGCCTTGAAGAGATTGACAGCATCCTCCGAGAGGCTTTGGAGGGAAAGAAAGACGCCGAGCGGCTTCGCGCCGCAATAAGGGACGCGATTTTCTACATGGCAGACGTACTGATCGACATGGACGAGATGATGGAAGAACGCGCCTTTTTGCAAAAGGAGGGCTAAATGAGACACGAGCAAGACGCCGCTATTATCCGCGAGGCGCAGGAGCGCTATGCCAAAAGCCGCGACAACAAAGAGCTAACAACAATCTACCAAGCGGCAACCCGCATTGCAGCAGGGCAAATTGCACAGCAAAGCCAGGCGCGCGGCTTCACTCTCTCAATGGAGCAGACAATAGAGAAGGCGCACGACGCGGCCGCCTACGTTGCTCTGCGGTTCATGAACATCAATGGCTTCAAGCTAAAGAGCCCCGCAGGTTATATCTACACCTGCGTCAAGCGAGAGCTCTACCGCCGCAAGGCAATAGACCGCGCAACGGTTAGAAAGGCACGGGAGGAGCTAGAAGATGGCGAATAGAAGAAAGCCTGAAACAATCCGTGCACTCGACGAGATTTGCCGTGCCATTCGGCATATATGTATTATCTTGCATGAAGCATACGAGGACTCGGACGTCTATTTTGACGAGAAAACAAACTGCGTTTATGTTTCCCTTTACGGGCACCATTGGAGCAACAGCTTTATTGGCAAGATAGACACGACAGGCATGGACTTGAAGGCAATTACAAAGGCTGCGCTTGAGATGGCGCTAGGATTCAGAGTGGAGCTTGAAGCCGATGATTAGCCGCATGTGCAACTACCCCGGCTGCACAAAGGCTGCGCAAGGCTATTACTGCGAGGAGCACCAAGCGCAGGCTGAACAGCGCCGCCAAGAGCGCGAAAAGGAAACGCGCCTCTTTGAAGGCACTAAGCGCAAGGCTTCGGCCGAGTACAACTCGCTTTACCACACCAGGCGATGGCGAGACATGCGGCTCGTTTTTCTTGCCGAGCACCCTTGCTGCGCTATGTGCGGGGCACCCGCAAGCATTGTCGACCACAAGCAGCCGCACCGGGGAGACGAGGAGCTATTCTACAGCGAGGCTAACTTGCAGGCCTTATGCAAAAGCTGCCACAGCGCAAAGACGCTTGCAGAGAACGCATATTTTAGGAGGAACAGATGACAGCAGGCAACCATTTTCGTGATGTCACGAAAAAGGATGGGAGGAACAGATGAATACAGTAACACGCGAAAGGCTAGAGGAGTTGCGCTCTTTGGTTGTAAATACAATGCCTTCTGCGCTTGGCGTGCGCGTTGCAGACAGGGGCGAGGACTTGGGCGACAAAAGCCTAAAGATGGGCTCTGACGTGGCAAGGCTCTTCTTTTGGGTGCTTGCCCTATCGTCAAACAAAAGCCCTTGCGTTGTAG
This sequence comes from uncultured Treponemataceae bacterium, assembly GCA_964509415.1. GTDB lineage: Bacteria > Spirochaetota > Spirochaetia > Treponematales > Treponemataceae > Avitreponema. The sequence continues at coordinate 1,212 of CAZDXD010000056.1, read as the reverse complement.
TGCCCGCGCGTCCGGTGTTTTTTGCGCAGCTAGACTATGAGCGAGGCGGCGAGCCTAGCTTCTTGAACCCCACAGACTTCATAGAGCACGTCGCAAGGCTACAGCTGCAAATAGCAGAGACACGGCAGGCCGTGCCGGTGTTCAACTCGAGGCAATACATGGCGGACGACGGCATATCGCTAGACGCGATCGTGCTTGAGTATAATCCGCTTGCGCACGCCGTGCTATGCAAGCTGGGGGTTATTCAGGCTACAGCCGACAGCCAACGGCCGACAGGCTCTGGGGAAGAGCGAGGAGGGGAAAATGAGAGGTGAGCCGCTTGCTCCTGGCGAAATTAGGCTTGTAGCAAGGACGTGCACTATCCGATTAAAGCCTGGCGACGATGGCTATGATGAGATGCGCGCATTCTTTGAGCCTGGCATATACGAGGCTGGCAGGGGAAGGCTGACGGACACCGACCTTGCCATGAGAACGCAGGAATGGTGGGCTTCCTATCGGTTGAGAAGAAAGGAAGCAGCAGAACTAGAGCGCTGCCGCCTTGCAGAACAGGCAACGCGAGAAGAATAGGAGAGTGAATGAAGCTAGGTGAGATTGGGCTGAGCGGGGAAAAACCGCCCCGTTCTGTTGAGGACGCCATTTTTGGCAGGCTTATTGTTGGCGGCGATGAGGAAAACCTTACGTTCAAATATCTATATTCGTCTGTGTATCGAGGCAGGCACAGCTCTTTGTTTATCTATTTGCACTGCTACTACGACAGCGCAGAGCTTATCAAGAAAGCCGACAAAGAAGAGTTTATAGCGGGGTTTGCTCGGTGGTGCGATAGTGGCTATCCTAACAACCAGCGGTGGTATCTTGAAAGGTTATGGGAACTTGACGTCACAGCCGTTGACTTGCAATGGTGCATTGAAGAGCAGCTGATCATATCCATGCAGGAGCTCTTGTCAGGCATTCGCTCGCAACACGCTTTTTCTAAGGCAGGGGGCGAGTCGGCAGAGCTCTTGATAGAAGCAAGCCTGAAGCTGGATGACGCACATGATTTTATGAATTTGCCGTGGGGGCGCCCATACGAGATGGTAAACGCTAACCGCAAGTACAAAGATGGCTTCGGGCGGATTGAAGAGCAGGAATCGTGGGCGCCTTGAGCCAAAGGAGGAAACATGATTAACAAGGAATTGTTGCGCGAAATACTAGGGCGCGCGTGGGCTATCAAAA
>CAZDXD010000055.1:0-8520 GCA_964509415.1 uncultured Treponemataceae bacterium | reverse complement strand
CCTAGCCTAGGAACACGCAGCGTAGCGTAGCGGAGCTTCTAGCGGAGACACCTCTCGATAACGTAAAATATCTTTCGCAAATTTGAGTGTACGAAAAAAGACACGGCAGTGCAGCCTCTGTTAGAATAGAAATGGAAATAAATCTAATAGGAGGAAACACACCGTGTCTGAGAACATCGTACAGGTAAATGAAGAGGTTATCAAGAAGGAGTTGAAGGTTCTTGTTCGCGAGAGCGTGGAGGAAACCCTGAATGCCTTTCTGAACAAGGAGGCGGACGAGCTTGCCAATGCCGCCCGCTACGAGCGGAGCATGATGAGGCAGGGCTACAGGAGCGGGCATTACACACGAAAACTGACAACCGCGTCAGGGGAAGTAACGCTCAAAGTGCCTAAGCTCAAGGGGCTGACTTTCCAGACTGCCATCATGGACAGATACCGCCGCAGGGAAACTAGCGTGGAGGAAGCCATGATGGAGATGTACTTGGCAGGCGTTTCAACACGGCGCGTTGAGGACATCACGGAGCTGCTGTGGGGCAATCATGTATCGGCTGGCACAATAAGCAACCTCAACAAGAAGGCGTATGAGCGCATTGAGCAGTGGAGAAGCCGCCGGCTGGACGGCAAGGAATATCCATATCTTTATGTTGACGGGATTTACTTTAGCCGCAGCTGGGGAGGGGAATTTGAGAGTGTCGCTATTCTGGTTGCGCTGGGAGTGAATGAGGACGGGCATCGCGAGATTTTAGGAGCCGCCGAAGGCATGAAGGAGGACAAGTCTAGCTGGCTTAATTTCTTCCGCAGCTTGAAGGAGAGAGGTCTTGGGGGCGTGAGGCTGATAATAGGCGACAGGTGTCTTGGCATGGTGGAGGCAGCTCATGAGGCGCTGCCTGAAGCGAAAATCCAGAGATGTGTCGCGCATTTTTACCGTAACGTGTCATCCAAGGTTCCTAAGAGCAAGATGAAGCCTGTTGCGAATATGGTTAAAGCCATACACGCGCAGGAAAACAAGAAGGCGGCAAGGGAAAAGGCTGCCTCAGTCGTGGAGGAGCTCAAGCGTATGAGGCTGAATGAGGCGGCAAAGACAGTGGAGCGCGGCGCGGAAGAGACGCTTGCCTACTATGACTTTCCGTCTGAGCACTGGAGGCATATACGCACAAACAACGTGATAGAGCGCGTAAACCGCGAGCTGCGCAGACGCACGAATGTTGTAGGCGCGTTCCCTGACGGGCGCTCCGCTCTGATGCTGGTTTGTGCGAGGCTGATGCACATAGCTGACAGCGACTGGGGCAAAAGGAAAAATATGAACATGGAGCGCCTTAATATGGTCGTAGAGGAGACACAATAAGGGCTTTGAGTTTTGTTCTAATGAGGCTTGCAAAAAAATTTGCGAAAGATTATTGACACTACCTACCTCTCCTAGAGCCAAGAGCTACCAGCTACCAGCTAAAATATGCTATACTCCCCCTATGGCAAACGACGCTTTAAGCAAGGCAAAAAGCGCCAAGAACGACGAGTTTTACACCGTCTACGAGTATATTCAAAAGGAAATAAACAGGTTAGTTAACTTGTCCTTACGGCAGAATCCTAATTCGCCACAAAAGGGCGGGAGGGTAGCAAGCCTGCAAGCCTTGCTGAGCTTGGCTCTACTTGCTCTACCCCCAGTGACTGATAACTGATAACTGCCGACTGTTGGCTGGGAGCTGTGAGCTAAATTTCCTTGCGAAGGCGGCGCTTTTGTGCTACCATTTTATGCAGGAGGGCGCGTCAATAAAAAGGATTTCAGAATGACAAACACAATGAAGGCGTAAAAAAGACTTCAGTGCGTTTTTTTCATATTTATGTCCCTTTGCTTAACAGAAGTCCTATTTTAGATTAAAGTAGTCGGAATGAAAATACTTCATACCGGCGATTTGCACTTGGGAAAAGTTTTCCACGAAATTCCGCTTTTGGAAGACCAGAAGCTCATTCTTTCCCAGATTTTAGATGAGCTGGGAAAGGACGATTACGCGGCTCTGGTCATTGCCGGCGACATTTACGACAGAAGCGTGCCCCCCGCCGAAGCGGTTGAGGCTTTCAGCTCCTTTCTTGCTGAAACGCGGCGCGAGTTTCCCGACACGGCGGTTTTCATTATACCCGGAAATCACGATTCCCCTGCCCGCCTGTCTTATGTTTCGGAAATTCTGCGCGAACAGAAAGTTTACATCACCTGCAATCCCCAAAATGCATTCACGCCGCTTATTATAACACATCGTGATGAGAATGTCGCTTTTTTTTCCCTTCCCTTTCTTTTTCCGGGAACCCTTGAAAACAGCGAGGACGGCTCATCCCTATTATCGCAGGCGGCCCTTGCAGAAGAAGCCGCCGCGCGCTTGGCTTCCGCCCGCAAAAACTGCGTGCCGGGAGGCGTGCCCTCTGTGCTCATCGCGCACCTTTTTGCAACGGGAGGGGAAACCTCTTCTTCGGAACGCGCCTTTGTTGGCACGGCGGAAAAGGTAAGCGCTTCTCTTTTTGAAGGCTTTGCGTATGTGGCGCTCGGTCATCTGCATAAGGCGCAGAAGGCGGCGGAGAGAATGTACTATTCCGGGTCGCCGCTTGCATACGCCTTTGACGAAGCGGGGACAGAGAAATGCTTTTTGAAAGTTGAAATAGACGCGAAGGCAAAAGACGCTCTTTTGAGTGTTACGCCAATAAAGGTGAAGCCTGCCAGAAAAGTAACAAGGCTGCGCGGGCAGTTTATGGATTTTTTTTCATCGCCGCAGTACGCAAGCTATATAGAAGATTATCTTGAAATTGAGCTTACAGACAGCGCTTTGCAGGAAAGCCCGCTTCAGCGGCTAAAGGAGCGTTTTCCCTATATTTTAAGTGTAAAGCAAAATATCCTGTGGGAAATCCAAGACGCGGACATAGCAGCAAAGGCAGGCGAGGAAACTGACCCTCTTGAGAGCTTCGTTTGTTTTGAGAAATACCTTTACCCGGAGCAAAAGGAAAGCGAGCTTAAAGAAAAAAAAGAAATTTTCGCATCCGCCCTTGAAGAATGCCGCAAAGAGGAAGTCGCGGGATGAGGCCCGAAACGCTTGAGTTAAAGAACTTTGGCCCCTTTTATGGAGAGCACCGTGCGGACTTTGCCGCGCTGGGCAATTTCTTTCTTATTTGCGGCGAAACGGGCGCGGGGAAAACCACGCTTTTTGACGCGATTTCCTACGCTTTTTACGGGGAAGCGCCAGGAAGCAGGAAGGGACTTGCAAAACAGTTGCGAAGCCAGTACGCGGATGATAGCGAAGAGAGCTTTGTGCAGCTTACATTTAGCATTGGCAGCAGCAGGTGGCGGATAAGGCGAACTCTTCCTAGCGAAAGGGAGAGCGCGAGGACAAAAAAAATAATGACTGTCCCTGAAGAAGTTTCCCTCGAAAAAATGGCAGGCGGTATCTGGGCAGCTGAAACGCCTGGCGGCAAAAAGGAAACGGACAATAAAATCCTTTCCCTTGTAAAACTTTCAGCCGATGAGTTTTCGCGAATTGTCCTTTTGCCGCAAGGGGAGTTTTCGAATTTCTTAAAGCAGAATAGCGAAGAACGCAAAGAGATTCTTTCAAAGCTCTTTCCGGTTTCAATTTACAGCGACGCGGCGGAAAAAATAAAGGAAAACGCTAAAACCGCTGTAAACGCGGCAGTTGATGCGAAAAACAGAAAAGATGCATTGAGTGCAACATTCAATGCCGAAACCTTCGATGAAGACAAAAAGCGCATGAAGGAGAAACTTGCCGCTTTAAGAAAAGAAGGCGAGGCGCTTCATGAAAAAATACTCAAGCAGTCGGAACTTTTGAATACAGCGCAGAGAATCAGGGAAAAGCAAGGCAGGTTGAAAGAGGCAGAAGGCGCGTACCGGAAAGAGATTATCGCCTGCAAGGAAGACTTTAGCGGTTGGCAGCAAAAACTGGATGCGGGCAGCAGGGCAGCCCCTGTCGCGGGCTTTATCCGCGAGTACCAAACCGCATGCAAAGATCTTTCAATGGCACGCGCTAACTACGCGGAAAAGTGTTCGCTTTTTGAACAGACGCAAAAAGAACTTGCCCTGCTTGAAGCTGACAGGGAGAAAGCAGAAAGCGCAGATGGCGAAATTGCCAGCCTTGTCAAGCGCAAAACGCTTATTGAAGGCACGGTTGACGCAGCCACAGAATACGAAAAAAGCGCAAAAGAGATTAAAGCTCTTGAAAGCCTAATAGAAACAAAAAAGGATGAGCAAGGCGCGCTCACCGATAATATTGCGCAAGCGGAAGTTTCTATTAAAGAAAAAGAAAGCGAGTGCAGCACCGATATCCTTATGCGCCTAACACAAGAAAAAGTAGCCACTGAGCGCGACTGTGAACTAGCAGTGGACAAGGCGGCAAGAACCGCGAAATACCTAAAAGACAAAAAACAGCATGAAGAACTGCAATCCAAATATGAAAGCACAAAAAAAGACATTTCAGAAAAAGTCGCTAATCTTAAAAATGCGGAAAGCGCTTTGGAGAATGCCCGCGCCGCCCTGAAAGCCACAGAAAACCAACAGATGGCGGCGGCTCTCGCATCAAGCCTTGAAGAAGGTTCGCCCTGCCCCGTATGCGGCTCGGTACACCACCCTGCCCCCGCGAAGAAAAGCGAACAAGGTCTTGAGGTGCTAGACCTCGCAGTAAAGGCGGCAGAGCAAAAAAAAGCCGAAGCGGATAGCGCTTTGCAGGCGGCAAAAGAGGCGTCGGCAAAACTTGAAGGCGAGCTTAAAACGCTTTCCTTTCAAATAGAAAACCTTGAAAAAGAAGGAAGCGTTTTTGCAGACAATGAGGAGGCAGAAAAGGCTCTTGCGGCGGCAAAGGCAAAAAGCACGGAAACCGCGCAAGCGCTTGAAAGAGCAAACCGCGTTCTTGATGAGGCTACCGCGCTAAAAGAAAAGAGAGACGGTTTGCGCAGGCAATTAGAGGAAAACGACAGGGGCTTGCAAGATGCAGAGCGAAATCTTGCAGTTTATAAGGAAAGAAACGATGCCGCCCTCGCCCGCTTTAATGAGGTATTTCCGAACTTAAAGCCTGAACGTGCGGCTGCGGAAAAAGCGCTCATAGACTGTGAGAAAGAAAAAAACTCGCTTGAGCAATTCCTGAAAGGCTTTAGGGAAAAAAGCGAAAAGCTCCGTTCCGAAAAAGATTCCCTTGAAGGTTCAGAAAAAGAGCTTAAAGCCAGTGTTGAAAATCTTGAAAAGAAAAGCTCGGATGCGGAACAAAAGCTAAAACAAGAATATTTGGCGGCGGGTTTCAAAAGCTATGAAGAAGCCAAGATGGCTGTTTTAACTTTAGATGAAAAAAATAAGCTTTTCGAGCAAATTGAAAGTTTCAAAAGCCGAAAAGTGGAACTGGAAAAGCAAATATCGCTTTTGAAACAGGAACTTAACGCGGAAACGGCAGGCGTGCCGGCTGATCTGGATGAGGCAAAGCTCAAGGCTGAATACGACGCGCTTAACCGTTCCGCAGAAGATAACCAAGAGCGGCGGGAAAAAGCTGTTTCGCAGCTTAACGCGATCGAGGAAAACCGCAAGCGCTGGGAAGAGCTTGAAGAGGAATGCGCAAAAAAGCAGGAAGAAGCTGATGTTTTTTCCCGTCTTTCATCTGACCTGCAGGGGAAAAACCCGCGCAACGTCAAGTTTGAATCGTGGATTTTAAGTCAGTACCTTGAAGAAATCACGCGATACGCTAACATCAGGATTTCTCGAATGAGCAATGACCGCTACAGGCTGCGTTGCGGAGGCAATTTCCGCAGGGGCAATGCCATGACTGGGCTTGATCTTGAGATTTTTGACAGCCACACAGGCAAAACAAGACCGACGGGAACATTATCCGGCGGCGAAACATTTATGGCATCGATAAGCCTTGCGCTAGGTCTTGCGGATTCTATTCAAGCGAGGTCGGGCGGCATTCAGCTTGAGGCGGTCTTTATTGACGAGGGCTTTGGTTCGCTTGATGAAGAGAGCCTTGAGCTTGCAATGGATATTTTAGATGAAATCCGCGGGCACAGAATGGTAGGCATTATCTCTCATGTGCGGGAGCTTCGGGAGAGAATACCTGAAAAACTCGAAGTGAAAAAAAAGCCTTCGGGCGGCTCCTATATAAATATAAAGAGGTGACTATGATTGCAAACGCGCTTTTTACTGATTTTTATGAGTTTACAATGGCGCAAGGTTTTTGGAAAAAAAACAAAAACGCGCCAGCTGTGTTCGATATGTTTTTTCGCAGACAGCCTTTTAACGGCGGCTTTTCGGTTTTTGCAGGAATTGAACCGTTGCTTAATACAATAGAGCAGTTTACCTTTTCTGAATCAGACATTGCATTTCTTAAAAGCACAGGCATTTTTGAAGATGACTTCCTCGGCTTTTTGAGTGGCTTTAAGTTTTCAGGCGACATTTGGGCGATGGAAGAAGGCTCTGTTATCTTTCCGAACGAGCCCCTTTTACGCATACACGGGAACATTATCGAATGCGCTCTGCTTGAAGGCCTTATCCTTAATACAATCAACTTCCAGAGCCTTATCGCAACAAAGACTGCGCGGATTTGGCTTGCTTCCAAAAAGGGCGCGATTATGGAATTCGGGCTCAGGCGCGCGCAAGGCTGCGATGGCGCGATGAGCGCGGCAAGGGCAGCGTTTATAGGAGGAGCCTCTGGCACGAGCAACACGCTTGCAGGGAAAGTTTTCGGGATTCCCGTTATGGGAACAATCGCGCATTCGTGGGTTATGTCTTTCCCTGATGAAGAAGAGGCTTTTGACGCATATGCGGAAATCTACCCGCAGAACACCTGCTTTTTGCTTGACACTTACAACACGCTTGAGTCAGGACTGAAAGCCGCGATTGCATCTGGAAAGAAGCTTACAGAGCGTGGCTTTGGCTTTTCCGTAAGGCTCGATTCCGGTGATATGCACTATTTAAGCGCAAAAGTAAGGGAAGCGCTTGACAGGGCAGGACTTGAGCATGCAAAAATTACTGTGTCAAATGAGCTTACAGAAGAGATTATCGACTCCCTTGTCAATAACCGCGCACCAATTGATTCTTGGGGAGTTGGCACTCACCTGGTAACTGGAGGAAGCGAAGCTTCTTTCAGCGGAGTGTACAAACTCGCTGCAAAAGCCGAGGATGACGAAAACGGCAGCAAGCTCGTCCCGACGATGAAGGTTTCCGACAATCCTGAAAAGACAACTAACCCAGGTATCAAACAGGTGTGGAGGCTGTATAACGCGGACGGAACATTCAAGGCGGATATTTTGGCAAAAGAGGATGAAACAATAATTCCAGGCGAAACTCGCAGGTATTATCATCCATCAAATGACTGGCAGAGCTTTTCCTTTGCCGCGGAAAAGGCTGTACCCCTGCTTAACCTCAAAATGAAAGGCGGCAAAAGAGCCGTGCCTGAAAAAACCATAAAGGAAAGCCGCCAGTATATGGAAGAAAGCCTTGACAGCCTTGACGGTTCATACAAGCGCATTTTGAATCCGCACATTTACAAGGTGTCGCTCACGGAAGCTCTGCGGAAAGAAAAGCTGCGCTTTCTCAAGGATAGAGAGGGGATTTAGTTTCTACAGCTTTAGCTACCCTTGAAGCAAGCCTGACTCCTAGCGCTTTCAATCCCTTTTCGGGGAAGTCTTCGGCCTTAAATGTTTCAGCGTTTTTTCTTGCGCGTGGGGCGCACTCGTATTGTACAGTAAAGGAAAATTTAGGCTTTGTCCCTATAAGAAGGATTTCTGCGGAATCGGGGGCGATAAGGTAATCCCTGTTAAGAATGTACCCTTCAATGCGGCAACGCTTTATGTACGGAAAGCCTGTTTTAGCGTCCTTGTAGATTACAGTGAAAATAACCTTTGAAAGCGCCTCTTTTTCACTGAATCCCGCGTACCACAGGTTTCTGTCCACGAAGAGCTTATCGGGCACGTCCATAATCGTGTATACGCCGTTTTTTCTCATCACGATTATCCTGTCATACGGCGAGACGCGGAAAAGTTCCCTCCCCGAAGAAAGCGCAGTTCCAAGATAGCCTGTCGAATCATCATAGCGCAAGGGAATGTCGCGCGAAACAGCTTCTTTTGCGTCAACTTTTGAAAAGCGCTTTATTTCGGTCTTCCTCACGGTAAGTTCAGGGGGAAGCATTGCGAGAATGTCATCAAGAACAGAAAGGGCATAGCCTTTAAGATTTTTCAAAAGCCCGTTAATCTCCTTGATTCTCGCCTTTATTTCTTCAACTTCCTTGCGGTTTTTGTTTATGTCGTAAAGCGAAATGCGTCGTATGGGAATTTGCAGAAGGCGGTCAACATCGTCCCTGCTCACCGCCCTTGTAAGTTCAGCCGCAAAAGGCTCAAAGCCTTTAAGCACTGCGCGAATTACGGTTTCGGCTGTTTTCATTGTTTCTATTTGCTTGTAAATTCGCTCTTCAATAAAAATGCGCTCAAGAGTGCGCATATGCAGGCGGTCAAGCAGGCTTCGCTTTTCATCTTCAAGCTCGTCTTTAAGAATGC
>CAZDXD010000054.1:0-8523 GCA_964509415.1 uncultured Treponemataceae bacterium | reverse complement strand
GGCCGTTAGCCGGCGTCATTTCCGGCGGAGCCCGGACTTTCCTCACCCGGCAATTACCAGGCGCGGTCTCAACTGCCCTCTGTCACTGTTTCAAACACTGCAAACGATAAAAAGATTACTCATCGTAATCCATCATTTTTTCCCCGTCTAGATCTTCATCGCCTTCATCTTCCATATCATCATCGTCAGAAAAATCATCCAAATCGGCAAGGCTTCCTGCATCCTCTGCATCAAAAAACATTTCCTCACCGCCTGCGTCTTCGGCATAATAAAGAATGCGGCTGCAATACGGGCAATACTGAATGCTCTCGCCTGCGCGGACATCGTTTGCAAACTGAGCCGGAAGAATCATGTGGCAGCCTGTGCATACATTTCCGCTCACAGCGACCACCCCGATTCCCTGCTTGCTTCTAATAATGCGCTCAAGGTTAAATTTTGTTTCAACGTCAATTCCTGGTGAAACTTCTTCCTCGAGCTTTTTAAGCTCCTCAAGTTCAGCCGTGTACCCTGCGATTTCTTCTGAAATCTGCGCTCTCCGCTGTTCAAGCTCTTTTTCCTGAAAATCTATATCTTCTTCGTTCCTTTTAAGCTCTTCATCAAGATCTTGGTAATACCTGTCCAGCTTTTGAATCTCTTTGCGCACAGCCTGCTCTTTTTCTTTCGCATTTTCTATTTCATTGGAAAGTGCCTCATATTCGCGCTGCGTTGTTATAGTGTCCATGTCTTTTTCAGCCTTTTCGCGCGCGCTTTCAGCTTCAAAAAGCTCCGCCTCAAAATGCGCAATATCTTCTTTGCATTGCCTGTATTTAGCGTCTTTTTCTATATACTCGCGCTTCATTTTAGCCAAAAGCTCTTCCTGCGAGGCTAAAACGCCCGGAGATTCCCTTATATTCGCCTCAACAGCGTTCTTTTTTGCCAGAATATCCTGCAACTCTTTCAGCTTTTCCAAAACTTCTGCCGTTACCATAATCTTTCTCCTTAAAATGCAAGAATCCCTATTAAATAGGGAAGAATTCTTGTCAGCTATCAAGGTAATCTTTAAGTTTCCTGCTTCGGCGCGGATGGCGCAAACGGCGCAAGGCTTTCGCTTCAATCTGCCTGATTCTCTCTCGTGTTACATTAAAGTAAAGCCCGACTTCCTCAAGCGTAAGCGAATAACCGTCTTCAAGGCCAAAGCGCATTCGCAAAACCTCCTGCTCGCGCGCAGGAAGCGTTGCAAGAACGCCGCCAAGCTGTTCTTGAAGGAGCTTGAAGGATGTCAGATTCGCCGGGTTTTCCACTTTGTCATCTTCAAGAAAATCGCCCAAAAGGGAATCCTCTTCTTCTCCAATAGGAGTTTCAAGCGAAATAGGCTCTCTTGCCACACTTTTTACCTGCTTAACTTTGGCGGCATTCCAGCCAAGCTGCGCTGCAATCTCCTCGTCCGTAGGCTCCCTTCCAAGCCGCTGCATAAGCTGCCTCGATTCGCGCGACACCTTGTTGATTTGCTCAATCATGTGAACAGGAACGCGGATAGTGCGCGCCTGGTCAGAAATGGAGCGCGTAATTGCCTGCCTTATCCACCAAGTGGCATATGTAGAAAACTTATAGCCCTTTCTATACTCAAACTTTTCTACAGCTTTAATAAGCCCGATATTGCCTTCCTGCACAAGGTCAAAGAAGTGCAATCCCCGGTTTGTATACTTTTTTGCAATAGACACCACAAGGCGAAGATTCGCGCTTATAAGCCTGTCTTTTGCGCCTTTCATCATAACCCTGCCGCGCCGAATCTCCTTTGCCAGCAAGATAATTTCGCTGACAGAACACTCAAAATCGCATTCAAGTTTCCAGAGCTTTCGATTCAAAAGCTGAATCTGCGTGTAAATTTCCTTAATGTCATTAGCGCTTATTCCAAGTTCCTGTTCAAGTTTGGCGCGCGCCCGTCCTATGGCAAGCTTTTTTCCAAGTTCACGCAGCTCGCTGTAATCCGAAATTCTAAGTTCTTTTTCCTTTTTTTCCTGCCTCTGGCGGTATTCGCGTATTTTTCTTGCAGCTTCTACAAACTTTTCCGAAAAGCGCTCAATTTCCTCAGTTTGAATATCCGCTTCCTGCAAAACCGGAAGAATTTTAGCCCTAAGCTCGACAAGCTCAGGGTCTTTTAGAATTTCGATAGTCTGCTCTCTCTCGAAAAGCTGCTTTTTTAGCGCAATATACTGTTTCATGTCGGGAAGAACGGCCTTAAGCGTATCGCCGTAAACATGCTTTAGCCTGCGCTTTTCGGTCATTTCTTCATTGACTTCTTTTTTTGTCTTTCCGCTTTCATGCGGGTCTATTTTTGAAAAAGCTTGCTGTGCAATTGCATAAAACTCAGGGATAAGCATCCCAGAGTTTTTCACGATGTTTTTGATAATGTTCTCGCCTTCTTCCATCCGCATTGAAAGCTCAACTTCCTGCTCGGCGGTAAGAAGGTTTTCCCTGCCGATTTCACGCAAATAAAGCCTTATCGGGTCATCGGCTGCCGTGTCTTTTTCGCCCGAGTTGCTTATAAGCTTCTTAGAGTCGCCGTCTTTCTTTGCATCCGCGCCATTCTTCCCTTCATCGGCAATGTCGTCATCGGCTTCCTCAATAAGCTGAATGCCATTCTGCTCAAGAAGAGCGAGAACCTGGTCCATTTTGTCGCTGCTTTTTGAAACAGACTCCGGCAAAAGCTCATTCAGCTCGTCCCAAGTTATTGCCTGTTTTTCTTTTGCGTAATTGATGAGCTTTTCAACGGCAGGATCAATAAGAGATGAATCCGTCATGTGCTTTTAAGCGTCCTTTAAGTCTTTCAGTTTTTCATCAATCTCATGGATTTGAGATATCATGTCCGCAACGGCGGACTCCCCTCCAGATTCGCCCGAAAGGGAGCTGAGTTTCATTTTTGCAATCAAGTCGGCTTTTTTTTTCTCCAAAGCGTTGCGCTTAATAAGTTTTACGCTGTCTGCTGCAATTTCATCAGCGTTTACGGAAAACTCCCCAGAAGCATACGCGCTAGACATCATATTGCGCAGGGTTTCGTCCCTGCAACGCGCAAAAACAGAATCAAAACCCAAAGCACCGTTCCTGAAGCATTCCTCCAAAAGGATAAAAATGTCCTTCGCGACAGGATTTTCAAGATCATCCGCGCTAATTTCACTTCGCGCCTTTGGGAAAAGCTCACAGTTGCAAACAAGCGCAAGCATCGCCCGCACTTCGGCGTTTATGCCGCCGCCGCCTCTGCCCTCCGCTTTCTTCTCTGCAACAATTTCAGCCGCGCGCGGCTCCCTTCTTTTCTGAAAATCAGAAAAAAGAGCGCGCTCGCTTATTCCAAAAGCGGCGGCCGCGCGCGAAATAACAGATTCCAAGCGGACATCGGAATCAAGCGCCTCAAGATACGGGAAAATCTCCGCGCACGCCCTAGCCTTTCCCTCTGGAGTTGCCAAGTTAAAATCAGTTTCGGCATTCAAAATAAGATAATCAATATCCAATATACTCTTTTTTTCAAGACTTTGCAAGGACTCATCGCCATGATTTTTCAAAACATCGGCGGGGTCTTTGCAAGCGGAAAACCCGGCGCGCTTAATATCGATAACCCTAGCTTCAAGCCCGCTTTTTCTGCAAGTTAGAATCGCAGCGTAAGCGGCTTTTTTCCCCGCCGCGTCGCTGTCAAAGCACAAAAGGGCGGTTTCCGCAAATGAATGGGCAAGCCGCGCCTGCTCCGGCGTAAATGCCGTGCCAAGCGGCGCAACTGCATTGGAAACGCCCGCCTGATGCCAGGCAATCACGTCCATGTAGCCCTCGCAGAGAATTATAGCCTTTTTTTCGCGGATTTTAGGCAGTGCAAGGTGAAATCCAAAAAGGGTTTCCCCCTTTTTGTACTGCGGAAGGTCGCCTGAATTGATGTATTTGGGCCCCTCGCCGGAAAGCAGTCTTCCGCCGAAGGCAACCACCCTTCCCCTTCTGTCTGCAATCGGGAAAATAAGCCTCCCCGCGAACACGCAAAGCTTAGGATACCGCCTTGAAAAAAGCCCCGATTCTGCAAGAAACTCATCGGAGTAGCCTTTTTTTGCTAGAAAGTTGTAAAGCCATGTGCGGTTTTGTGGACAGTATCCCAGCTTAAAGTCCTTTATTGTGCTGTCGGCTATCTTTCTTTCATGCAGGTAGCTAAGTGCCTCTTCCCCCTGCCCTGTTTCTGTGAGCATATAGTGGAAAGTGCCCGCCGTCCTCCCGTAAAGCTCCCTCAAAAGCTCAAGTCTATTGTCGCGGGACTTTGTAGCGCTTTGCCCGCCTCCTCCTTCATAGATAACCTCTATGCCGTTTTTTTTCGCCAGAGACTCCACCGCCTCCACAAAGGAGAGCTTTTCCATTTCCATTACAAAAGAAATTGCCGTGCCGCTTGCCCCGCAGCCAAAGCAGTGGTAGACGTTTTTGTCGGACATTATGTTAAAGGAAGGCGTTTTTTCGTTATGAAAGGGACAGCAGCCCCACCAGTTCGCACCCCGCTTTACAAGGCGGGTGTACTCGCCTGCGATTTCCACAAGGCTCGCCCTTGAGCTGACTTCTTCGATTGTCTTTTCTGAAATGCGCATTTACTGCTGGTCCGCCGCGGCTTTTAAGTACAATTCCCTTCCCGCTTCAATGTGCTCGTCAAGGGAGGCGGTAAAGGTATGCGTCCCTGCATTTGCGTCATTAAGCCTAAAGTAAAAATAAGGCGTTTGGGCAGGCGAAAAGGCGGCATTTAGGGCAGTAAGGCCCGGATTTGAAATAGGACCAGGCGGAAGCCCCGCCCAGAGATACGTGTTGTAAGCGCTTGGGATTTTAAGGTCGGCGGCAACAAGCCTTTCAGGGTGCGGCTTTCCTTCAATTTCGGTGATAATGTACTCGATTGTGGCGCAGGACTGAAGCCCCATATTGATGGAAAGCCTGTTTTCAAAAACGCCCGCGATAAGGGGCGCTTCTTCCGCCGCGCGGTATTCGCGCTCTACAATGCTTGCAAGAATTACCTTTTCGTGCAGAGCCTGCCCGCCCGAAGGCGCGTTCTCCAATGCAGAAACCTTTTCAAAGAAGGTGGAAACCATGCGCCGCACAATGCTTTGCGCGGACTCGCCGTAATTCAAAAAATAGGTATCTGGGAAAAGATAGCCTTCTGCCGACCGCGCAGGGATGCCAAACTCCGCTAGAAGTTCCGCGTCGCTTGCGGCAGCAATAAAGTCGTCTTGCGCAATCCCCGCAGCATCAAAAAGCGCGGCAGTTTTTGAAAGGGTAAGACCTTCTGGCACAGTAACTTTCAGCACGGCAACATTCCCGCCGTGCAGGGCTTGAAGTATTTCTGCCGTTGTCATCGAAGGCGAAAGAAGATATGTCCCCGCCTTAAGGGAAAGCCCCGAAGCCCTCGTGTAGAGAGTGGCAAAAGCCGCCGATTTTATTAGCCCCGAAGTTTCAAGGGAGGCGGCTATTTCCCTTATGCTCATTCCCGGAGCAACGACAAAGAGAACCTCGCTTTCTTCTATTATAGAGGAGGCTGCGGAAGGCGAAGAAGCTGGAGCATTAAGCAAAAAGGCAAAAGCCGCAACAGCAACCAGTGCAAAAAAAAGAGCCGTAAAAACAAAAGCTACCGCCAGAAGCCATTTCTTATGGCGCGGCTTAGGCTTTTCGCTCTGGCCTTCCTCAAGCGGCACGGCTTAAACTCTTTTGCCGCCCTTCCACGCGTCTTCAAGAAGCCGCATGGAGCGCTCATCCTGCTTTACGCGCAAAAGCGAATTGCGGCAGAACGCCGCAAAAACAAAAACAAAAAGCCCCAGCAGCGCGGCAAGAGCAACGGGCACAGCCTGCGACCTTTCGCTTTCAGAAGGCAACATGGCGGGCACCTCGTAGAGCGTAAAGAAAGAGCTGTAGCCCCTGACAAAGCTTTCTGCCGCCGATACAGCGGGAGGAGATGCAAGCGGGTCAACGGCGATGGACTCCATAAACGGCAAAAGAGCTTCTTCTGCCCGCCTGTTGGCTTCCGCGACTACGTCTCGCGCAAACTGCAAGGCTAAAGACGGCTGAATCTCCCCATCCGCCTCGTATGGAATAATCGCGTACTGCGGAAGCTTTAGCAAGGTTATGCTTGTCGAAAGCTCACCTTCGTCAAGATAAAAATAGAGCGTATTGGCGTTTGCGGCGTACATGGGGTTAGTCGTTCCAATTTGAGTCCTTCTATTTATACTACCCGCACTATCCACAAGATCCGTATTCCGCAACTCGCTAACAAAGGTTAGCGACTCGGTGGCGGTTTCAGGGTCTGTCTTTGGCGGCCAAAGATTATACCTGCTGTAAATCGGCGCAAGCACAGATAAATCATTAAAGACAATGTTAAAATAAACACTCAAGTTCGTGTAGTCTGTCCCGTAGTTGTTGTCAATATAAGATTTAAGGAACGGCGGAATTGCGGAGACGCTTACAGTGTAAGAAAGATCATATAAGTCCCCAGAAAGCGCAAAGCTGTAATCCGAAAGAGAAAGCCCTTCGTCTTTGGCCGAAACAGCCGCCGCTATTTCTTCTGGAGACGGGTTTCCCGTCTTTGCTTCTGCCCGCATCAAAGAAAATGCCGGTAGTGCGATAAAAAAAAGAACAGCAACAAGGGCAACCGCAAGGGTCCCAAATACAATCATTTTTCGGTAGCGTATTAAAATTGCAGCTAAATCAAGAAGGCTGATTTCTTCGTCAGCCCCCCCCCATACTCTCTGTCTCCATCTCTCTCTTTTCCACCTTTTACAGCTTCGTATTCAGCTTTGTCAAATTCACCCATGCCTACAAAATAGCACAGAAGAAAGAATAAAGCAATAAGCGACCGGCGCTTAAAGTGGAAAAGCGGTGGCGCCTGCCGTGCGGAAATCTTGATTTTCTAGCTGCGGTATTCGGTCTGCAAAAACTGCGGTTTTCGAGTAACGAAAACGGCGATTTTTGCGGCACTCACAAGCGATTATCAGAGAGGGTCATCCGCTTGAAGCTTGCCCGTCCCGCGAGGCGACAGAGCGATAGCGATGGAGCCAAGCGGAGCTTGCCTGCAAGCCGACAAGCTCCGCTTGGCTGCGCGATGCGCTAGAAGCTACGCTGCGCGATCGTCAGCTGTCGGCTGACGTTTTGTAAATCGACGGCTGATTCAATCAGTATAGGCTATACTGATTGCCAGTATAGCCTATACTTTTCATCAGTATAAGCTATACTGTTCATCAGTATAGCTTATACTGCGCGAGTAAATCGGCGGTTGACGTTTTATAAGTAAGAATCATTCTCTTGTTTGTGCCTATATGCCTCCAGCGCTCAGCCGGAAAGTCATAGTAGGCAAGCGTTTCCTCTATGCCGCGCTCCACTGTCTTTGCAGCCTCATTCAGCTGTACGATGTTCTCAGGCACGGTGTGTTTCCTCCTATAGGATGCTTGCAATTATCGAACAAACAGCTCCTCGGTTGCTGCAGCAACCGCTTGCAATTTATAAACTTGCAGTTTATAAATTTATAAAAGCAAAAAAAATGCCGATAAGCTAAGGAACTCTTATTTGTTTAACGGGAGCGGAAGATGGCATCTGATTACGGCGATAATGACAATATGCTTGATGTTTACGGCGTGTGGGTAAAAAGCGGTCCGCGCGATTCTTCCGAAAGCGAAGCCGCGACGGAAGCGCTGCACGAGGAGCTAGACAGGCTTTCTGATGTATCTTCTATAGAAGAAACCTCTTTTTCCGGGCTTTTGCCTGAAGAAGAGGAACCAGATGCGGAAAAAGACATTCTTTTTGACGATATCAGCGCTTTTGAGCGGGACCTTGAATCCGAAGAGATTGAATCGATTGCAGATGAGCTTGATGAAGGCGCACGCGGCGAAAAAATAAGCAAAAGGGAAGAGATAAACAGCAAGGAAGAAGCGAGCGGCAACTCAAACGAGCTTTTGCTCACCATTGTTGAAGAGCTTGCTGCCATTAAGCAGGAGCTTGCCAACCTAAAAAGTGGCATGATTCCGAGTCAGGAAAGCGCAGGAATAGCCTACTCTGCCCCCAAAATGTCTCCGCCATCTTCTTTTGAAGAAAGCTTTGCCGCGGAAGAGGAAAACGAGGACCAGAATGAAGAGGAAATCGCCGCGCCCGTAACGGAAGACGAGTTAAACGCGCTTATGCCTTCTGCCCCTACCGCCGCCGAAGATGGGGAGGCGAAAGCTGGCGAAAGCTTTGCCGGCTTGGGTTTGGACAGTCTGGAAATGGAGCACATAACCACGCTCCATGACGAAACGGGCTATCTTTCAGATTCAAAGGAAGACGGGCTTGACTTTGATGATGTCGCAATTGAGGAGCCCGCCCCCGAAACCATTGACTTTGAGCATGAAAACCTAGAAGAGCCGGAACTGAACGATTTTTCCGTTGACATTGACGATATCGCAATTGAAGAGTCCGCTCCCGAAACCATTGACTTTGACGATATCGCAATTGAAGAGTCCGCCCCCGAAACCATTGACTTTGACGATATCGCAATTGAAGAGTCCGCTCCCGAAACCA
>CAZDXD010000053.1:0-8555 GCA_964509415.1 uncultured Treponemataceae bacterium | reverse complement strand
TGAAAGCCGCGCGCAGGAGAACCTGCAAAGGCTTTACGACAATCTTGCAAACAAGACAAGCGAAAGCGCGGCCGCCCTTGACGCCGCAAGAGAAAGCGCTCTCTCTGAAATCCAAGCAGGGCTTGATAAAATTCAAGAGCAGTCTGAAAGCGCCGCGCATGAGATGTCTAGATTTGAAGCCCGAGCAGGGGAAAGCCTTCAAAGGATTTATGACAGCATCGCAAGCAAGGCCGCAGAAGACGCTGCCGCCCTTTCTGATTCCCAGAAGGCCGTTCTCTCTGAAATGCAGACGGCCCTTGACGCCGCAAGAGAAAGCGCTCTCTCTGAAATCCAAGCAGGGCTTGATAAAATTCAAGAGCAGTCTGAAAGCGCCGCGCATGAGATGTCTAGATTTGAAGCCCGAGCAGGGGAAAGCCTTCAAAGGATTTATGACAGCATCGCAAGCAAGGCCGCAGAAGACGCTGCCGCCCTTTCTGATTCCCAGAAGGCCGTTCTTTCTAAAATACAGGCGGCCCTTGATGAGATCAACGAGCGCGCCGAGGGCTTTGAGCAGGGGGCTGCCGGCATTGAAAGCCGCGCGCAGGAGAACCTGCAAAGGCTTTATGACAACCTTTTAAGCAATGCCACGGGGCAAGCGGAAAAGCTTGAAGAGCAGGCGCTTGAGAAACTTAAGCAGCAGTCTGCGGCGAGACTGGAGAAATACAAAGAAGCAATCAATGCGCGCACGGCGGATATGCTCCAGCAGACAAAAGAGAAACTTGCGGAAAGCCAGCAACTTTTGAAGAATTTCAGTGCGGAATGGGAGGCCGAGTCGGACGCGCTTCTGAAAAAGGTACACTCTGAAGTGCAAGCGCTCGCGGCAAGCGCCCGCGAAAACGCCGAGCAAAGCAATGCCGCGCAGGAGAGCTTCTTTAAGGAGCGCCAGGCTGAACAGGCGGCGTTTTTCCAGAAAGTCAAAGCCGAGACAGAGGGCATTGCTGAAGCAGCCGCAAAAGCTATGGAAAGCACAGAGAAGCGGCTTTTGGAGCTGGACAGCAAAATCGACGGCTTTGAAAAAGAGTCTGGCGGGCAGCTTGCGCGCTTTAGGGACATTCTTGATGAAATTCCCGTTATCGACGGCAGAATCCACGCTTCCATCAAGGACATGGAAAATAAATCGAACGCGGCGCTTGAGCTTTTTACGCAGGAGCAGAACACGCGCAGAGACCATTTTGAGGCGGCATTCAATGCGCGCGCGGAATCTCTTGTGAACAAAATCCAGAATCTGGAAAACGCAATCACCGAGCTTAAAGCCCACGCATACGCTAATGTTTCCGAGAAAATCAAAATCTTTGAGGATGATTTCTTCACTGACCTTAAAACGCGGACAGACGCAATGTCTGCCGAAATGAACAGCTGGCAGGAAACAATCGAGAAAAAGCTAAATGCGATTTCCACAGAAAACGAATCCCTACGGACGAAAGCCGAAACGGAATTCACGGAAGCGCTAAAAACAAGGCTTGCGGAAAGCCAGCAGCTTTTGAAGAATTTCAGTGCGGAATGGGAGGCCGAGTCGGACGCGCTTCTGAAAAAGGTACACTCTGAAGTGCAAGCGCTCGCGGCAAGCGCCCGCGAAAACGCCGAGCAAAGCAATGCCGCGCAGGAGAGCTTCTTTAAGGAGCGCCAGGCTGAACAGGCGGCGTTTTTCCAGAAAGTCAAAGCCGAGACAGAGGGCATTGCTGAAGCAGCCGCAAAAGCTATGGAAAGCACAGAGAAGCGGCTTTTGGAGCTGGACAGCAAAATCGACGGCTTTGAAAAAGAGTCTGGCGGGCAGCTTGCGCGCTTTAGGGACATTCTTGATGAAATTCCCGTTATCGACGGCAGAATCCACGCTTCCATCAAGGACATGGAAAATAAATCGAACGCGGCGCTTGAGCTTTTTACGCAGGAGCAGAACACGCGCAGAGACCATTTTGAGGCGGCATTCAATGCGCGCGCGGAATCTCTTGTGAACAAAATCCAGAATCTGGAAAACGCAATCACCGAGCTTAAAGCCCACGCATACGCTAATGTTTCCGAGAAAATCAAAATCTTTGAGGATGATTTCTTCACTGACCTTAAAACGCGGACAGACGCAATGTCTGCCGAAATGAACAGCTGGCAGGAAACAATCGAGAAAAAGCTAAATGCGATTTCCACAGAAAACGAATCCCTACGGACGAAAGCCGAAACGGAATTCACGGAAGCGCTAAAAACAAGGCTTGCGGAAATCGAAAGCAGCTACCGCGAACAAACTGCGAAAACGGAAAGCTACCTGCGCGAAATTGAAAAGGAAATGAAAAACCGGCTTGATGAAAATTCCGAAGAGGTGCAGAGCTTTGCAGAGCAGTACCGCGCGGATTTCCAGAAAGCAAGGGAGTCAGCGGAATCTTTCGCGCGGCGCGAGCTTCAGGTGCATTCCGCCAGCCTTCAGGAAGCGTTGCGCGTGCAGCAGCTTGAAATTGAAACACGCTACAAGGAGTTCTTAACCGCGCTGGATGCGGAACGGGAATCAGCTGAAGCCATGATGAGCGGCATTAAAGACGGCATTGCAGACTGGCAACGCAAAAATGAAAAAGCAGTGGAAACTGCCAGCTCTGAAATTGACGCAAAAATAGAAGATTTCCGCGGGTCATCCGCTGCGATGATTGCGAATGTTGAGGCGAGCGCGCAAAGTGAGTTTTCGGCGACTGTAACGCGGATAAGCAGAGACACGGAAGAGCTACGCATTCTAGTAGAAGAGCTGCGCGGAAAAATCACCAGCACCGGAGATGATCTTGACAGCAGAAGCGAAGCCGCGCTTGAAGCCTTTGCCAAGTCGTTTCAAGAGCTTTCGCAAAAGGCGGATGCCCAGACAAGAGAAGCTATGGAGCAAGCTGAAAGCACGGCTTTAAGTCTTAAAGCGCAAGGGGCAGAGATAAGCGCTTCACTTGAGGAAACGCGTCAGAAGCTTTTTAGAAAAATTCAAAATGACGTTGATTCCCTTTCAGAAAACCTTGAAGAGATTTCTGCAAGGCAAAAAGCCTTTGTGGATCAAACTAGGATTTTCTCTCGGGCGGATGAGCTAAAGACGAGCCTTGAAAGCAGCATTGAAAAGCTAAAAATTGAAGCAGGGAATTTGACTGTCTACGAAGAGGAGATGGAAAGCCTTAAGTCGCAGTACCAGCAAATCCGCGAAATGAGCGTAGAGGCGGAACAGAAGCTCTCTAGGGTCCTCTCGGACAAAAAGCGCATTGACGGCATTGAAAACAACTTTAACCTTCTAGTCGATATTTACAGTCGAATGGAAGAGCAAATATCGGAGATGACTCGCACAAAAGACGATGTGCTTGATTATCAGGCGAGAATCAGGCGCTTTGAGGAGAGCCTCATCAGCGTGAATGAGCGCTATGACAGGATTGAGCGGAAGGCCCTTACAATCGACCAGACATTGAGCAATGCAGACAAGGCGTTTGAATCTTTGAAAGAGCTTGAGAAAAACCTAAAGGACTTTAGAGAACGCGCCGCGTCCATGCCTGCGGACATGGATGCAATCCAGTCTAAAATCAGCGGGCTTTTGGACAGCTCCGAGCGGGTTGGCGAGATTGAAAGCAAGATAACGCAGCTTGAAAGCGAGCTGTCGGATACCGAAAAGAGGGCCAAGCGCATTCAGGATGACCGCAAATCCTTTGTCAACATGGAAAAAAGGCTTATCGACCTGAAATCGGAGGCGGACAAGGCTGTAGGACTTTTCCGAGCGCTGTCCAAGCCTGATGCGCGTGCGACCAGAAAGGAAAAGGGAGCCCCGACATTTGAGCAAAGAGCGCATGTCAAGGCGCTAAAGCACAGAAACTGGAGCATCGACGAGATCGCGAAAAGCATGAAGCTGTCAAAAGCGGAAGTAGAGCTGATTCTTGATGAGCCGGACTGATTGCTTATTGCGGTTACTTGTCGCCGCACAGTCTTGAAAGAAGGCAGACAGTCTGCACGTCAATAGCCCTGCCTTCTCCGACATCGCCGAGCCCTTCGCCCGTTTTTGCTTTTACAAAGATTTTTCCTGCGGCGGACGTACCATCCGCATTGGAAAATATTGCTTCGATTGAGCTTATAACCTGCTTGCGCCACGGCAAGAATTTTGGCGCCTCAAGGTGAACCGTGCAGTCAATATTTTCAAGGTGCCACCCTTCCGCCTTAACCTTTCGCCACGCTTCAGCTAAAAGCGCGGCGGAATTTGCGCCCTTCCAGCGCGGATCGCCTGAGGGGAAGAATTCGCCTATGTCGCCAATGCCTGCCGCGCCAAGAACAGCGTCAGTTATGGCATGAAGAAGCGCATCGCCGTCGGAATAGCCGTCTTCCCCGGTTTCAGAAGGGATTGCAACGCCGCCAAGCACTAGCGGCCGCCCCGGAACAAGCTTGTGCCTGTCGGTTCCAAGCCCTACGCGGAAAACCCTCTCAGCCATTGGCAATAGCGGTTTTATCAGTCAATGTCTTCTTCGCTATCAGAATCGATATCTTCTTCAGATTCATCGTCGTCATCTATCAAATCAGCATCATCCGGAAAATCATCGTCCTGATCTTCATTCTTGCTTACTTTCTTGGGAGCAGAGACATCATCGCCCAGCGGCTCAAGATGGCTGTGAATGAGGCTTTCAGCTTCCTCTTTAGAAATGCCAAGCGCGCAGCTGATTTCTTCTTCAAGCAGCTTGCGGGCGGAATCATAAAGCTTGCGCTCAAGAACGGGCAGCTCTTTTATTTTGCTGCGCTGATAAAGCGAGCGGACGATAGTTGCTATGTCACTGACGCTGCCTTTTTTAAGCAAATCGAGATTTGTCTGGTAGCGGAGTTTCCAGTCAGACGAAATTTGCTCAAACTCTTCAGAAATAAGTTCCAGCGCTTCATTCGCTTCTTCCGCAGAGACAATCGCGCGAATCCCAAGCTCGCCTGCTTTATCAACAGGCGCCATGATTGTCATGTCAGAAACAGCGATATAAATTACATAGTAGAGTACCGGCTCATTTTTGAATATCTTCTCTTTGATTTCTATGATTTTGCCGACACCCTGGCTAGGATACACAATTTTTTGATTGACTTTGAAAGCGGTTTTGCCCTTCATACTGCGATTAAGTATACCATGAAAAAAAAGAATCATCAATTGACAGGGCTTTTAAGGGGTATGTATAATCCTACTATGCAAATAGCCAATTTCTTTTCCATGAATAGAATTGTTCTTGCGCCCGTATTTTTCATTGTTTTTTTTATTCCTGACTTTTTCAACGGGGCGGACGTTCTTTCTGTTTGTATTTTAATTCCCCTTTTTATATACATGGAGCTTACGGATTTTCTTGACGGATTTTTTGCTCGGAAATATGGAATTGTAAGCGATTTTGGCAAGCTCTTTGATCCATTTGCGGATGTTCTGGCAAACCTGACTGTTTTTTTTACCTTTGCGCTTTCAGGATATATGCCGGCTTTCTTTTTCCTCATTGTGCTTTTCAGGGAAATGGGCATGCAGTTTGTGCGAATGCTCGCAATGCGCAATGCAGTTGTAATAGCCGCGCGCATGGTAGGAAAAGTTAAAACCGTTGTTTACATTACCGCTGGAGGATGTTCGCTTTTTATTGAATGCCTGCTGCGCCTCAACAACACGTTCAGGTTTAGCAGGGGGGATGCCTTCCTTAAAGCAGTTGAAGCGCTTAAAACCGTAAACCTGCTGCTTTATGCTCTTGCTGCAATCCTTTCAATCGCTTCTTTTATAAGCTACATTAGAACTTTTAAGGCTGCAATCAGGCAAGAAAAACAGTAGATATAGTATTTGCCGGCGGTGGGACTTGAACCCACACGCCCTCGCAGGCAGCAGATTTTGAGTCTGCCGTGTATGCCATTTCACCACGCCGGCGCTCGTGTTTCTGTATCTTACCAGAGACTTTGCCCCGTGTAAAGATACCCGTAAACACCGAGCCCCTGATTGAAAGAGCCCTCTCTTTTCGGTATGCTTTTGCCATGATTACAGTTACAGATTTGTCTCTTTCCTTTAGCGAAAAGCCGCTTTTTAAGGACGTAAACCTCAAATTTACGCCTGAAAACTGCTACGGCATTATCGGCGCGAACGGCGCGGGAAAATCAACGTTTCTTAAAATCCTTTCGGGCGAAATTGAGCCTGACAGGGGCGAGGTGATTATGCCGAGCGACCAGCGCCTGGCGGTGCTGCGGCAGGACCACTTCGCCTTCGACAGCTACACGGTAAAGGACGCGGTCTTGTGCGGCTACCCTGCGCTTTACTCGCTTGCAAAGGAGAGGGAGGCAATCTACGAAAAAGAGGACTTTACAGAAGAGGACGGCCTTCGCGCCTCCGAGATAGAGGGGGAGTTTGCCGAGCTAGGCGGCTGGGAGGCCGAAAACCAGATTGAGCAAATGCTCTCTGGGCTGGGTCTTGACGAGAGCCTGCACGACAAGGCGATGACTGACCTTGACGAGGGGCAGAAGGTGCGCGTACTTTTGGCGCAGGCGCTTTTCGGCAGCCCCGACGTGTTGCTCCTTGATGAGCCTACAAACGGCCTTGACATTGAGTCAATCAGCTGGCTTGAGGAGTTCCTGATGGATTTCCCCAATACAGTCATCGTTGTTTCGCACGACAGGCATTTTCTTAACGCGGTGTGCACGCACATTTGCGACATCGATTATGGCAAGATTAGAATGTACAGCGGCAACTACGATTTCTGGTACCAGATGAGCCAAATTATGCAGAGGCAGGCGCGCGACCAGCAAAAAAAGCGCGAAGAGAAGATGAAAGACCTGCGCGAGTTTATCTTGCGCTTTGCCTCTAATGCCGCGAAAAGCCGACAGGCTACAAGCCGAAAGAAGGTTTACGACAAGCTCGCCCTTGAGGAAATCGAAGTTACCACACGCAAGTTCCCTTATGTGCACTTTAAGCCTAACCGCGAGATTGGCAACAATGTGCTTCGTGTTGAAAATTTAAGCCTTGAGCGTGGCGGGGAAAAGCTGCTTGAGGATTTTAGCCTGATTGTAAACCGCACCGACAAGATAGCCTTTGTGGGCATGGAGCATAACTCAAAGTCGGCATTTTTTGACATTATCGCAAATGCTGCAAAGGCGGACGCGGGCGAGGTTTACTGGGGGCAAACGGTTAGCTTTGACTATCTTTCAAAGGACAATAGCGGCTATTTTGAAACGGACATGAACATCACCGAGTGGCTGCGCCAGTACTCCCCAGAACAAGATGAAAGCTACGTGCGCGGCTTTCTTGGGCGAATGCTTTTTACAGGCGATGAGTCCCTAAAGCCCGTAAAGGTGCTTTCAGGCGGCGAAAAGGTGCGCTGCATGCTTTCAAAGCTCATGCTTTCAGGGGCGAACGTGCTCATTTTGGATGAGCCTACCAATCACCTTGACCTTGAAGCGATTACTAGCCTTAACAACGCGCTTGTGGACTTTCCAGGCGTTGTGCTTTTTAATAGTCATGACCACGAGTTTATCAGTTCAATCGCCAACCGCATTGTAGAAATTACCCCCGCGGGTGTTATCGACAGAATGATGAGCTTTGATGACTACATTGCAGATTCTCATGTAAACGAACTGCGCGAAGAGTATTATGGCGGGAAGGTTAAGCGGGTGATGATTTAGCTTGCAACCACGTTGCCAACTGTAAGCTGGACACTGCTTGCCCCGCTCCAGCTCTTAGCCCTTTCAACTAAAGCGCTAATCCCTCAAGTTTTTTTAGCGCAAACGCTAGGCTTACCCGCTCTTGCTCAAGGCGCAATGCCCTGC
Source organism: uncultured Treponemataceae bacterium (assembly GCA_964509415.1). Taxonomy (GTDB): domain Bacteria; phylum Spirochaetota; class Spirochaetia; order Treponematales; family Treponemataceae; genus Avitreponema. Next base: position 776 of record CAZDXD010000053.1, on the reverse strand, counting down.
CGTCAGGCAAGAATAGACTTTCAAAAACCGCCTTCTCTTCCGCAGTAAGGCGTTCTGGAATGTACTTTGCAGGCGAGGGCTCATCAACGCAGAGCGCGCGGTGAGCGGCTAACGTTTCTGCGTCCATCAGCACGGAGCGCGCTTGCGGAAAGCTTGCTCGCAGCTCGGAGAGAATGGCAAAGCCGTGCGTGTCAATATCCCCCCAATAAAATAGGGGAATGTCCTTTAGCCAGTCGGCATTTTTTAGCGCGTCGACGGCGAAGCCGCGTCCCCAAATTAGAAGGAGGCCAGATGCGCGAGGGGCTGCAAGAAAGGTTATCTCGTTTTCGATGATTAGCGCCCGCTCGCAAGGAATGCCGAGCCCCGCAAACTCAGGCGCCGCAAGCGAGATGTCGCTTATTGCGGGCGGAAAGAGCGGGCAGCCTAAAGGGAGGCGCAAGCGCACTAAAGGGGGCTTTTGCTTAAAGCCGTAGCGACTTTCAAAGTCCGCGCAAGTGTATCGCTCGTCAATCGCCTCCGCAGGGAGGATGATGTCGAGGAGCTCGCCGAGTATTTTCTTGTTGGCCTCCACAAACTTTGTGTGAACGCCGGGCGCGTCAATCTCCCTTATGTAGAGGGAGGGTCGCGGGTGGGAAAGCATCCACTCGCAGACGCTAAGCAGGCGAGGCCAGCTTTCCGCGTGCTTTAGCGCGGCAAGCGGCTTTTCTTGCACAAAGCCGCTAAGGGCAGGGAGGCGCTCAGCGGTTTCTTCCTTTATATAGAGGAGCTTTGCGGCG
>CAZDXD010000052.1:0-8575 GCA_964509415.1 uncultured Treponemataceae bacterium | reverse complement strand
AAAGCGCGGAGCCGCTTGACGCCACATGGGTTCACCCCGAAAACTACGAGGCGGGAAGAGAGATTTATGCGCTTCTCCATAGCGGCGAGCCGGGAGAAGGCAGCAAGGCTGTAGGCAGCCTGTCTGCCGACAGGCAGGCCGCGGCGATTACCCGCTCGGTGCGCGAAGAGCTAAAGGAGCGCTTTGGGCTAGGGGACGCTACAATAGACGACATTATAAGCGACCTGCAAAAGCCCAACAGGGACCCGCGCGAGGAGTACCCAAAGCCCATTTTGCAAAAGGGTGTGCTTTCTTTTGAGGACTTGCGCGAGGGAATGAAGGTAACGGGGAGAATTAAAAATGTTGTTGACTTTGGCGCGTTTGTCGACATCGGCATAAAGGAAACCGCGCTGCTTCACCTTTCTGAGATGTCGGACTCGTTTGTCTCTGACCCGATGGACGTTGTAAAGGTAGGCGATGTAAAGGAATGCGTCATTATAGGCCTTGACGCGGACCGTCGCAGGATAAGTTTAAGCTGCAAGAGCAACCCGGTTATCGGGCAAGGCGGCGCGGCGCGCGGCGGCAAGCGGCAAGGAGATGCGGGCGGAAAGAAGCGCGTCGTGGTGAAGGCGGGAGCAGGCAAGGCCGCAGGCGGCGGAGCTCCCGCGCGCGAGCAAAGGGAGGCGCGCCGCCCTAGCAAGGATGACGACGGCACGATGTACAACCCGTTTGCGGAGCTCCTGAAAAAGAAAAGGTAGCTGTTTTAGCGCAAAGCTCCCCTTTTGCCGCATGAAAGACAACATTCGCGCCTTTTCGCTTATTGAAGAGGGCATCCGCGCGTTAGGCTTTCCTGAAACTGACACGCTATTTGAAGGAAGGCTTGCTGTTTCAGGTGCGGCGCGGCTTTCGGAGCGTTGTTGCGCATATCTTGAGGAAATCTGCCTTTTTAATGGCGCTTTTGGCCTTGTTTCCGCGGACTGCTCTACCGCAAAGGGGAGGGAAGAAGTTGCTGTGCGGCACATTCTTGACAGCCTAGCCCCTTGGCGCAAGATAGCCAGGGAGCTTGTAGCCTGCAACCCGGAAAGGGACTTTGCGGCAAATCCTTTAAGCATTTGCGACGCGGGAAGCGGTGCGGGATTTCCCGGCATTCCGCTTGTGCTTAGCCTTCCGCAAGCGCGGTTTACCCTTGTTGAGCGCATGGAAAAGCGCTGCTCCTTTTTGCGGAACTGCGCGGCCTCTCTTTCCCTTAGCAACGTTTTTATAGAAAACAAGGAAATTGAACGCGCTGAAAAAGGCGCGTTTGACGCTGTCGTGTTCAGGGCTTTTAGACCCCTTGATGAAGGGAAAATCTTAATGAGCCTTTTAGGGCTTTTGCGCCCTGAAAGCGCTTGCGGCAAAGGCTTTCTCGCCGCTTACAAGGGAAAACGTTCCGCGTTCGGCATAGAAGAGCAGAAAATGTGCAACAAAGGGTTTTCAGGCAAAATCGAAGCGCGGGATGTTGCGGTGCCTTTTCTTGATGAAGAGAGGCTGATTGCCTTTATCTTTGCCAAGTAGTGTTTTTTAAGCCTTTGCTGACCCCTTGCGGCTAAGCCCTATCCTGTCGAGGATGCGCTTGAGGCTTTCTCTGGCGTAAAGGTCTATCGGGCGGCCTTCTATAAAGCGCTTTGATTCCTCAGAAAAAGCTCCGCCTGAAAAACAAATTCCCCGTCCGGCTTTTAAGTCTTTAATTCTTCCGTATAAATCCCTGATTGAAAGCTCCCCGATTGTTCCCTGCGCTCGGAAAAAGCGGAAAATCACAACATCCGACCACTTTGCCGTGTCAATTTCCGTAACAATGTCGGTATAGTCTTCAACTACGGAGATTTCAGTAATCTTCACTTTTGCGTTTGTGTAAAAGTGCGAGACGATTTTGCGGCAAAGCATTGTAAACTCGCTTTGCCCTGCAAGCAGATAGGTTTGCAGGTTGCGGTTGTTATTGAGCTCCTGATAGCGCGAGATCAGTGCGGTTGTGTCCTTGTACCCCGGATGGACTTTCTGAATTTCTTTGAGCAAAGTCGTGGCGTGGGCGAGATCTTGCGTTTTAATTAAAAGAAGCGCGTAACGGTAACGGATTTCTATAAGAATGTTCTGGGGGGCATTTTGATGCTTCAGACCGATTTCAAAGTCTTCTGATGCCTTGTCGTTCATTTCCATCTGTGAGTGAATAATTCCTGAATAAAGAGACGCCTGCGGCCCAAACACGGGGTCTGCGCGGAGGTGGACAAAAATCTTTAGCGCATTGTCCAGTTTGCCGCTTTCGTAGAAGCATTCACCAACGGCAAAAAGCAATTCTTTGTCTCCAGGATAGATATCCAACACTTTGCGGAGGGCTGGGAGCGCTTCCGCAAAATGGTTTGTCTTTTGAAGCGCTATACCCAAATACTTAAGTGCCTGAATGTTTCCAGGGGTTGTCTGGGAAGCTATGCGGAGTATGGGAATTGCTTTTTCATAGTCTTTCTGCATGAAGTAGAGAACGCCGAGGTTGTAGTTTGCCTCCGCGCTTGACGGCCGCAAGTTTCGCGCGGTGACTAGGCTTTTCATTGCCGCGGCGGGCTGGTTCATCTTGAGCGCGCATACCCCGTGGCGCAGGTTGCATTGAAACGCATCAACCTTGTCAGGCTGCGAGGATGCTACGCTTAGAAGGGTGTTGTACGGCCCAAATGCTTTTTCCCAGTTTTCTTCCTCATAATAGAGGTCGCCAATGGCGGTTAAGGCTTGGATGTCCCTCGGGTTCTGGGCGAGCTTTTGCGTCGCACTTCGTATAATAGACGAGCGATCCTTCCGCGCCGTGTTTTTGGGGGCAGAGCTGCTTTTCTTGCCCTTTGTCAGCTGAAAGAGAAACGCGGAAACTAAAGCGACAGCGACAGCAACTGCCGCAAGAGTGATTATGGTAGAATTCATTACTATATTGTATTATGATTATATGTCTGCGTTGTGTCAACATTGCGCAGATGCCGATAAACGTGAAGGAGATTTTTATGAGTTCCGGGTCAATAGGAATTAAGCTTGCAGACAATAAATTTTTTCCGATTATGGACGATGGCGTTGAAGGAAGCAAAACTCTGGAGCTGACCACGGTTAGCGAAAATCAGGACAGCGTTCAAATTCATCTTTACCGCTCAAAAGAAAGCTCGCTCGACCAGACAGTTGATAATGCGGAATACATTGGAACCCTTATTATTGAAGATATTGCGAAAAAACCGGCGGGCGCGCCCACAATTAAGCTGAAAATCACTCTTAACGGCGCGCAGGATTTGTCGGCGGAAGCCTCGGACGCGGATTCGGGCGCGCACCAAAGCCTGAATGTTTCGCTTAAGGATTTGTCAAAAGAAGCGTTTGAGCCGCTTCCGGATTTTGACATTACCGGTATCGACACTGACAGCGAAGCATTTGATTTTTCCGGCTTGGATGATATCGGGCTTGAAATTGAAAATTATCCTGATGCAGAAGATGCCGCAGGAATTGATTTTGGCGAAGAGATTAAAGAGAGCCCTGAAGAGATTTCCGCGGATGCTTCCCTTGAGAATATTTCTGAGGATATTTCTCCTGCGCTAGACAATTCTTTTTCAGACGCGATTGATTTTACGGACAGCACGCTTGATTTTGATTCTTCCGATTCCGGCAAGGCGGAAGCTCCTGAAACTTCTGTTTCTGACAACATTTATGATTCGCATGAAACAGCACGGGTTAAAGAGCGGAAGGGGATTTTTATTCCGGCGTGGCTGTGCGTTCTTATTCTTGTGCTGGGCATTGCTTTGCTTGCGGCAGCTCTTGTTTTTGCATGGAAGCTGTTTTCTGATGAAGGCCAGGCAAGGCAAAGCCCCGTTGTTGCGGAGGCTTCAGCCGCTTCCGAATCGACTCTTTTCGCTTCTGAATTTGGCTCCGCGCAGCCTGCTCCGGCTCCGGAACCAGTTTCCGCACCAGAAGATTTGCCGAGGGAAGCGTCCTCGTTGCCTGTTTCTGAACAAGAGCCTACCGCTGTCCTTGCGGAAGAGGAGCCGACTCCTCCTCCTGTATGGCAAGAAGATGCCGTTGCTGTGGCTGCAGAGCCTGCTCCGCCTGCAATTCCGGAACCCGCTCCCGCTTCGCAGAATGTGTATTATCTGATTAAATTGGGAGATACGCTCTGGGATCTTGCGGAAACGTATTATCGGAATCCTTGGATGTATTCGCGGATTGCCCAGTATAACAACATAAGGGATCCAAACCTGATTATAGTGGGAACGTATCTTATAATTCCGGCTGAATAGCCTGCCTCGCTGGATGCGTTCTATTTTTCTTCTTTGCATTGCCGCCTGCGCCGTTTTTGCCTGCTGTTCGGTTTCTGAAGCAGAGCTTAAACGCGCAGTTGCCGAGGGGGATTTTTCATTTGCCGAGGCGATCACGTTGGAGTTTGCTTCAAAAGCCACAGAGAAAAATCCTGAATTGCCTCTTTTTCTTGCGCTTGGGCTTCTGGCAAAAGAAGACAGCAATCCCCAGTCTATGCAGGCTGCTGCTGTTCTTTTATCAGCCGCCGCGGGGCTTTCAAGGGATTCTTCGGGTTTTCTCTGTATTAGCGCAAGTCTTCAGCGCAAAATTCCCTTTTTGAATCGCGCGGCAGCCCTTTTTAGGCTTTGCACGCTTACGCGGCAGGCGGCGACAGCGTATTCCGCTGATTACGCAGGCGGGCCGCTTTCTGCTGAGTTAGAGGCGTTGCGCGGCGACATTCTCTTTCTTGAAACACTGCTGAATGGAGAAAACAAAGGCTTTCTGCTTCCCGCCGAAAGCGGAGTGGAGTTTCCCCTTTCCTCCCTGCGCCGCTTTGCGTCAGCTGAACGCTCTCTTTCCGATGCTCTTGCTTTAACGGAGCCTTTCCCTGTTGACGGGTATTCTTCTATAGAAGATGAAGCCGCAGTGCTTCGCCGCCTTGTCCTTGAAAGGCATTATAACGCTGCAGCTGCTCTTTTTTTTCGCATTGTTGCCCGTTTTGGTTACACGGGTAAAAGTTTTTCCATTCCCGCAATGGAAGGCATTTTGCCCTCTCCTTTAAGCGCAAGCGAAACAGATGAAAGCTTTATGTTTACAAGGGATTTTCTTTCAGCGGCGGGGCGCGCGCTTCTTTATTCAGCGGCAGAGTCCGCCGATTCCGCAGCCGCTCTTGAATATCTCCTTGACTTGCCTGCTTTTCGTGACGGTGGCGGGCAGGCATGGGAGGCGCGTTATGTGCTCAAATTTTACCTTGCAAGAATCTTCGCGAAAATGCCCGACCGCGTGGATACTGCCTTTGCTTTAATGGAAAGCTCGCTCAGCGATGCGCCGACAGAAGAAGACCGTGATTTTTCACTCTGGTATATGTTCGATATTGCACGTTCAGGCGGGAATGAGCCGCTTCTTGATTTAATTGAGGCGCGCCTTTCAGAATGGCACGACCCAGAAGTGTTTTCCGATATTCTCACTTCACTTATAACGGATTTAACCGCTGTGCACAGCCTTGCTTCTCTTTTAAGGCTTGAAGCGGCTCTCCCTGAAAATACCCCTTCAAGTATACGCGAAAGGGTTCTTTTTGCGGTCGCGCTTCTTTCCTCAGACGGAAGCCCGGAAGAAAGGCAAAGGTTGGAATTTCTTGCGGAAAATGCCGAAAGCCTTTATTACAGAATAAGAAGCGCGGAGCTTCTCGGCAGGGATAACACTCTTTTGCAATGGGAAGAGAATCCACACGGGGAGGGAATGAGTGGTGCCCGCGCCTTTCCCGTTGAATTTCAAGAGCAGGCTGCCGCGCTTATCAGAGCATGTCTCGACTGGAATTTGCCCGGTCAAGCGGCTGCCTTTGCAGAAGACTTCCCCTTCGCGGAGTTCAGCACCGCAAAAGATGTGGCGCAAAGGCTTATAAAAGCTGACTACCGCACGGAAGGCATGAGGCTTCTTTCCGCTGCTTTTTCGCAGCTTGCTCCTGAAGCGGAGCGGATAGAAAGCGCGTCTCGCGAAACGATGGAAATGCTTTATCCTCAAGTCTGGCACTCCGAAGTCGCCGCGGCTGCTGCAAGCACTCAAAGGGGCGATGAAAACGCTTTAGACGCGCTGCCTGAAAGCCTGATTTTCGCTGTTATCCGCCAGGAAAGCTTCTTTGACCCTAACGCGGTCTCGCATGCGGGCGCAAAGGGGTTAATGCAGTTAATGGACCTAACCGCCGCCGAAGTCGCCGGAAAGCTCAATGTATCCGAATACAATCTTTTTTCCCCTGAAATCAGCATTAGATTTGGCTCGTTTTATCTTTCCGAAATGAAGCGAAGGCTTTCGGGGCAAAGCATACAGGCGGTTTGCGCCTATAATGCCGGGCTTAGTCGAGTGCGCGGTTGGCTCCGCGATTTTCCTCCGGACCTTCCCGGCAAAAGCCCCGTTGCGGAAGAGTGCCTGTTTCTTGAGTCTGTTCCGTTTGGCGAAACGCGGGATTACGCAAAAAGGGTCTTTACATCCGCGTCGATTTATTCCGCGCTGTATTATTAATTCAGAGCTTAAAGTGTTGCGCTTTTCTTGACCACTACCGTACATTTGCCGCATCCGGCGTTAAAGGAGGGGTGCTATGGGAAGCATAAGGTGCGCAAGGATCAAGGCTTGGCTGTCTATCCTTTTTTTCAATACTTCAGTATAATTAAATCGCCTGAAAGGAGATTTTAGGAAATGAGAAGAATTAAGATTTTTGACACGACGTTGCGCGATGGTGAACAGTCGCCCGGCTGCAGCATGAACATTGGGGAAAAGATTGAAATGGCCGTGCAGCTCGACAAGCTAGGCGTTGATGTGATAGAAGCGGGCTTTGCTATAGCTTCCCCCATGGACTTTAAGAGCGTGCAGGCAATCGCCTCAGCCGTTAAAAACTGCACGGTGGCGAGCCTCGCGCGCTGCTCGAAAGGGGACATTGACGCGGCATGGAACGCCGTAAAGGAGGCCGTCCACCCCCGCATTCATGTCTTTATAGCGACAAGCGACCTTCATATGCAGTACAAGCTGCGCATGAGCCACGAGGAGGTGCTTCAGAGCATCAGGGAGAATGTGACCTACGCCAAGAGCCTTTGCGCCGACATCGAGTTTTCAGCTGAGGACGCCTCCCGCTCGGAAAAGGAGTTTTTAGCGGAGGCCTTAAGCGTCGCCATCGAGTCCGGCGCGAATGTTGTAAACGTGCCTGACACCGTAGGCTACTCGTCGCCGGAGGAGATTTTCGCTCTTTTTTCTTACTTGAAAGGCGCTGTGCGGGGCATTGAAGGGGTCGAGCTTTCCGCCCATTGCCATGACGACTTAGGCATGGCTGTAGCGAATAGCCTCGCCTGCATTCGCGCGGGGGCCGACCAAATTGAGTGCACGGTGAATGGCATTGGTGAGCGGGCGGGGAACGCCAGCCTAGAAGAGATTGTTATGGCCCTTAAAACCCGACGCGACTTTTACGGCTGCGAGACGGGGATAAACACCCGCGAGATATACAAGTCGAGCAGGCTGCTTTCTAGCATCACGGGCGTGCCTGTAGCTCCAAGCAAGGCCATTGTCGGGGCAAACGCCTTCGCTCATGAGTCAGGCATACATCAGCATGGAGTGCTCGCGAACGCCCTTACCTACGAGATTATGAGTGCCGAGGACGTGGGCATTCCGCAGAACACGCTCGTTTTAGGAAAGCACAGCGGAAAGCACGCCCTGCGGGAGCGCCTTGAGGAGCTAGGCTACGAGATAAGCGATGAGGAAATGGAAAGCGTCTTTGTGCGCTTTAAGGAGCTTGCCGACAAGAAAAAAAGCGTTTCAAACTCTGACCTTGAGGCCCTCGTGCTGAACCAGAGGCACACGGAGGTAGGCGCGTATAGCCTTGTAAGCCACGTTGTAAACACAGGCTCAGGGGATGTGCCTACCTTTGCCTGCGTCAGGCTGAAGCGCACCGATGATGGGATAGCCGAGGAGGTCGCCATAGGCTCAGGACCGCTTGACGCTTCCTTTAAGGCTGTAAACCGCATTGTCGACATGGAGGTTTCCCTTGAATCCTTCCGCCTCAATGCCGTAACAGACGGCGAGGACGCCATGGGAGAGGCTGTCGTGAAGCTGCGCTGCGATGGCGAGACTGCTACGGGCACGGGGCTTTCAACGGACATTATAGAGGCGTCCATTCGCGCCTACATAAACGGCATAAACAAGATTACGGGGGCAAAGTAAATGGGCATGACAATGACGCAAAAGATTCTCGCCCGGCACTCAGAGTTAAGTGAGGTTAGGGCGGGGCAGCTCATTAAGGCGAGGCTTGACCTTGTGCTGGGCAATGACATTACCGCCCCCGTTGCAATAAACGAGTTTGAAAAGGCGGGCTTTGGCCGCGTTTTTGATAAGAGCCGCATAGCTCTTGTAATGGATCACTTTGTGCCAAACAAGGACATAAAAGCCGCAACGCAGTGCAAACAGTGCCGTACGTTTGCCCGCCGCTTTGACATAGAAAACTGGTTTGACGTAGGCGAGATGGGCATAGAGCACGCCCTTTTGCCGGAGAAGGGTCTTGTAGCCCCCGGCGAGGCGGTTATCGGCGCGGATAGCCACACCTGCACATACG
>CAZDXD010000051.1:0-8764 GCA_964509415.1 uncultured Treponemataceae bacterium | reverse complement strand
GCTGACCTTGCGGTAGCGCTCAACACATGCCAGATCAAGACTGGCGCGCCTAGCCGAAGCGAGCGCGTTGCCAAGTACAACAGGCTTATTCGCATTGAAGAAGAGCTTGGAAGCGCAGCTGTTTATCCCGGCTTTGCGGCTTTCCATGTAAAGCGCTAAAGGCAAAAGGGCTTAAGGCTTAAAGCGAGCCGGTGAAAAAGTCGGCTCGTTTTTTTTATTGCGCTAAGGTATCTTATGCTATAAGCTGATAATATTGATTTATTGATAATGCAAAGGGAGTGCTTGTAATGAAGAAAAAAGCGTGGATTGGGTTTGCCGTCATGATAGCGGCCTCGCTTGTGCTTGCCGCAGGATGCAGCAAAAGCTCCGATGATGCCGTCAAATCCCCTGTCGCGGGGAAAAAGGTTGCTTACATTATGCAGCTAGCTCCATCGGATATTTTCCGAATGTGGTCACAGTCCGCAAAAGAAACAGCGGAAGCGCTGGGAATGGAATACAGCGAGTTTTTCTGCGGTGTCTCTGACGCGCTCTGGCGGGATACTGTATTGCAGTGTGCCGAAGACGGCTTTGACGGCCTTCTTTTAAGCCACGGCGGGCAGGATTACGCCTATGCGTTTTTAACGGAAGTCTTGACGCAGTATCCAAATCTTAAAGTTGCAACATTCGACACCCCTTTCAGGGACGAAAGCGGGCAGGAACGAAAGATAGAAGGCGTAACCCAGTTTTTTCAGCAGGACGCGGGGCTTGCGGAAATTCTTCTTCAGTACATTCTGTATGGGCTCTATCCGGAAAAGGCTGCGGCGGGCGAGCCTGTCAATATAATGAAAGTCTGGGTAGGACCTAACTTCAACTCCCCGTTTGACCGCCGTGAAGCGGGCTATGCAAAGTACGAAAGCGCAGGGCTGATTAACACGCTCGAGACAATCGGTCCTTCCGACTTTAGCGATGCTGAAGCCTCCATGAAGGAGGTTGCCGCGGCTACCCTTGCCAAATACAGACCGGGCGAAATTGACGCTTTCTGGTGCTGCTATGATTATTACGCTAATGGTGTTTACGCTGCCTTGACAGAGGGCGGCTATGACATTCCGATGGTTTCTGTTGACATATCAAACGCGGACATCGACAAGATGGCAAGCCCGAATTCCCCGTGGAAAGCCTGTGCCACGACAAACTGGCATTACAACGGCGAGTTTGGCATAAGGGTTCTCGCGCTAGAGCTTGCGGGCGAGTATGACAGGATTATTGACCCTATTACGGGCGTTGCCAGCGATTGGCTTGAGCTTCCGACTGTCGTTATAACGCAGGATATGGTTTCCGTTGGCGGAATTGACGTTTCCAACCTTGACACTGTCGCGGGCTCGTCCTACAGCAACAGGTCTTGGATGCCCACAACCGATTGGATGGCGAAAATTCTCGGAGACTGACGAAGCCTTGGGCGCGGCGGCTAGCCTTTTATTTAGGCAGCTTTTTGTAGCAAACCGCAAGAAGAATGCCGGCTGTAGCCGCCGAAACTGTGGAGGCTATAGGCTCCGCTAAAAAGATGCCTTCAACGCCGATAAAGCGCGGCAGAATCAGCGCGAGCGGGATAAGAAGAATAACTTTCCGCAAAAGCGCTACAATGATGGAAGTGCCCGCCTTGCCAAGAGCTACAAACGTGCGCTGCGCGCCCATTTGAATGCCGAAAATCCACACCGCGCCGCAGTAAATAGGCAGAAGTTGCGTGGCAAGCTCAAGCAGCCTGCCGTCTGAAGTGAAAACCGAAACAAAAAGCGCAGGCCGCGCGTTCAATATCGCAAAAGCGCAGACGGAAACGGTCAGCGACACAATCACCATTCTTCTTATTATAAGGCGAAGGCGCGTGTATTTTTCAGCGCCGTAATTGTAGCTTAAAAGCGGCTGAACGCCGTCGGTAAACCCCTGAATTGGCACATAGCACATTTGCATAAGGCTTTGAAGGATTGTCATAGACCCTACGTAATAGTCCCCGCCGTGCCTCTGGAGCCCCGAATTGAACACGACAAATACCGCGCTTTCCGTTGCCGCCATGATAAAAGGCGATACGCCCAGCGCGGAAATCTTCTTTACGACACTCGCCTTAAATCGCAATATCGCGGGGCGGATTCTAAGGGCGCTGCGCTTTGAGGAAAGGAAAAGCAAAATCCACGCCGCGCTTGCCGCTTGCGAAATCACTGTGGCAATCGCTGCGCCTTTTACGCCAAGCCCGAACACAAAAATGAAAATCGGGTCGAGAATGATATTTGCCACCGCCCCTATTATGGTAGAAAGCATTGCGGTGCGCACGCGCCCCTGCGCGTTGATAAACGGGTTTAACCCGACGCTTATTTGCACAAAAAGCGTGCCAAGAAGATAAAACGAAAGGTACTCTTCCGCGTAGTCGATTGTATCCGCGCTCGCGCCAAAAGCGAAAAGGAGGGGTCTGCGGAAAACCATGAACAGCACCGTCAAAATAACGGAAAAAGCGGCGAGCAAAATGCACGAGTTGCCTAAAATGGTTTCTGCTTCGTTCTTTGCGCTTGAGTCGTGCTCGCTCCTTCCAAGCTGGATTGCAGCGAGAGGCGCGCCGCCCGAACCCGCAAACAGGCTAAAAGCCGAAATAATCGTGAGAATCGGATAGCACAGGCCAATCCCTGTAAGCGCGGGAGCCGCTCCCGTTGGCAGGTGTCCGATGTAAATCCTGTCTACAACGCTGTAGAGAATGTTTACAACCTGCGCCGTAATAGAGGGAAGCGCGAAGCGAATCATTAGCCTACCAACTGGCGCGCTTCCGAGAATAGTTTCATTTTGCTGGTTCATTTTTTGCTGTCTCTTATAAAGGTATTATAGCGTAAACGTCAGGTTTTTTCCATACTAAACGCAGGGGCAGTTACTAAAAGTAACCAAAGTAATTGTGCCTGAATTACGACCGTAATTGCGATTGAATTACCGCCGTAATTCTCTTTGAATTGCCGCAGAAATTGCCCGGTGAAAATCGCCGTTTTTGCGGCTAATTAGCTAAGCCCTGCACTCTGCGCTGGGAGAAAAACCAAGCGGATACTGCAAAAAGCGCTAGGACAATCAGCGCCGCGGTGCATGGAATGGCAAGCGACGGCGTTTTTACCGCAAGGAGCGTAATGCACAGGTTTAGGGCATAGCGCGCCGCCGCGATTATATACGCGCACGCGATGGCAATAAGCGGAACGGAAATAATCCACCACGCGCTGAAAGGGCGGTTTTGCCGCAACTGGAATTTCCACGCCCAGACAAGCGCGAGGACAGCCATTATGAACACAAGAAAGGGGTCTGAAATTCTTTGCACAAATTCCGCAAGGTAAACGGCTTTTTGGAAGCCGTAATTCTCCCCGCGGCGCATAAAGCCAAGAAGGGACGGCAGTGTCATTGAATCCGCGCCGGCGGCGGAATCAATAAGGAGCGCCATGTCCTGATACGGCATGTCTAAAAGCAAGACGGAAGCCGCGGCTGCATCCTGCGGCGGAAAGTTCCCCGCGACAACCTGCGGCTCTATTCTTGCGCCGCCTGCGGCCCTGTCCACGGCGGCTAAAATTAGCTGCGGTCTTGTGTTTCCGTTCCCGTCTATAAATGGAAGCATTTTTGCGTATGGCACGGCGATATGAAAAGAAAGGCTGTTGTCTTTTTCAAAGCGCGCCAGCTCAAAGTTCCTGAAATACGCGCCGCCTTCCGCTCCCGTGCCTCTGCGGGAAACCCCGCCGATTAAAACCGCGTCTTTGCTGCCATCATCGTTGAGAAGGGTAAAAAAGATGCCGCCGCTTTGTTCAAAGAGCGCAAGGTTTTCTGTTTCGTTAATAAAGAAAAAAGATTCAAGGACGCCTTGTCTTGCTATTTCAAGAAAGGTTGCAATGTCCGGGTCTCTTTCACCGCCTGCGGCTTCCTCTTCCTCCTGCATTTCAAGAAAATGATAATATGCCGAAAGAAAGTCGCCTGCCTGAATATCGCTGTATCCCTTGAGCTTGCGCTCGTAATAGCGGCGCTCAGGTTCCGCACGGATTCCGTCAAGCGCGCCTGTTATGCGGTTCCAGCTTTCTGAAGCTAAGCGGAGCGCGGCTTCCCTGTTGGGGTCTCCCGCGGGGGCTGTGCGCCATGAAAGCGCTGCGTAGTAATGCGCGTTGTAAAAGTCAGTTAGCGCCGCAGCTTCCCGCGCTTTTTCCAGAAGCTCAAAGGCGGTATAGCCGCCTTGGCGGGCAGGCGCGCCTACAGCGCTCGCGCTTCCTTCTTCTGCAAAGCCAAAGCCGCCGCTATATAGCTCCGATACCCTAATGCGCGCCGCATCCGCCGCATTTTGAGCTTCGGGACTTTCTTTCCATATTGCAAGGGCGGTTTCGGCGTTTGCAAGGGCCGCGCGGAAGTTTCCGCTGGCGCTTTCCGTTCTGTAAAGAAGCATGTAATTGTTATAGGAAGCTGTTTTTGCCATCGCGTCATTTTGCCTGCTTTTAAGGATTGGGACGGCGCATTCGGCAAGGATAGCGTATGCCCCCGCTAGAATGATGGCAAAAGCAAACGCGCTTTTTAGTGCGGGGAAGACTTCCGCCAGATGCCCTGCGTTTTCCGGAAGCAGCTTGCAGAACATCAGCGCATAGCCAGTGAGAAGCCCTCCTGCAATGAGCGCAGGGAAAACTTGAGCAAAGCGGATGACCGCGTTTCTCATTTTGAATGCGAACTCAAAAGGCGGCAAGAGATCGGGAATCGCGCTTTCCCGAAGCGAAATAAAGAGCGCGCAGAGAAAGCCCGCCGCAAGGTGAATTAGCACGATTGGAAAGACGCGCTTAAAGGCTTCTTTCACAAGAGCCCGCCTTCGAGATTTCTTTTCCTGTATCTCGGTAGGATAAGCGCAAAGCCTATTGCTGTTAGCAACGTTGCAAGGGCAAGCGCGGGCAGGGCAGAAACCGCAGCATTGGAGAGGCCTTGAGGCAAAAAGCGCCGCAAAAAGCTGACGCACCGTTCCCCGTGCAGCAGCGGAAAGAACTTGTACAAAGCCCTAAGCGCGAATGCGTAAACTAGAAAATTGATGAGCTTCCAGTCTGTAAGCACGCATAAAAAGAAAAAAGAGGCTGCAAGCGCAAAAAAAGCCCCGCCTGTCCATAAATACGCTATTATGGAACTACCGGCGGCTGCTGAAAGCATGGAATGAACGGCATCGGTATCCCGCGAAAGCCTTTTAAGGGATGCGGGCGCTTCGAGCCTTCGCGCTATTTCCGGGTTAAGCGTGGGGTTTTGCAGCCCAAAGCTGGGCGCGTCCCCGCCGCTGTATACTCTAAGGCTTTGCCCTGCGCCTTCCGCTGAAGTTTCTGCCGCGATAAGAATATTGCCTGCCTGCTCTTCGCCGCCTTCCAGCACAACCATTTTGAGGCTTGGCGCCGCTTCCTGTATTAGCCCAGCCTGAGGCAGTGTTGCCGCGGGCTCTCCTGCGCTTTCCGCTTTGCCGCGCTGCAAATTGGTTTTCAGCCTGACGGCAGCCGGTTCAAGCACAGCGAATGCAAGGAACAGGCATAAAAAAAACAAAAAGCCGCTTTTTCGTTCAAGTTTATGGCGCGCAAGAAAAACAAAAACAGCTGAAAACGCCAGAACGGCAGCGCCCGGCAGAAAATCAAGGGCTTTTTCCAATGTGGTCCAGAAAAAAAAGGCGTATTTGCCGTCTGCAAGGGCGTAAAAGGTTTCAGGCTGTGAAAGCGAATGAAAAAAAGGGAATAAGAGAAGCGCCAGCAGCAGATTAAGGAAAAAAATCGGAATCAGCATTAGGGAATTTTTCATTCGGCATATCGTAACACGGCGGCGGGCAGTTTACAAGCCACTTTGGAATAATTCACAGGGGGAGGGTATAGTTATTCACAGCATTTCCACATTTTGAATAAAAATTAATGGCGGCTGAAAAACAAATTAAGCGAAAATACCGCACTTTTTGTGCAGGAAAATTCCCTATTTTTTTACGCATTTCTTTGTGTTATAATGGAATAAATAAAAAGCGCGAAAAAGGCGCTTTATATTAAAGCGTTTTTTGTCAAGTGGTTTTTGCAAAAAAAAGCAAAAAAAACTGCAAAAACCTGTGTTTTCCACAGGATATTAACAGCGCTTTAATAAGCGCGCTTGGCAAGGTCAAACAAGTCGTCGCTTGTCATGTTGCGCGGCGACCAGTTCATAAAATCCATTTTGCAGGCATCTTCAACAGCCGCCGCCAGCTGCTCTATTGTAAGTCCCGCGTCTTTAAGCCGCAAGGGAAGCCCGAGTCTGTCCAGCTTTTTTCGCAGCTCGTTTTCAACGGAAGCCGTCCTGATGTCGCGTTCTTCGGCGGCAATTCCAAGTATTTTTGCCAGCGTCATGGTTTTTTCAAGGCTTGAGCGGAGCGCGTCTTCTACAATGTGCGGAAACAAAATTGCCGAAACGACCGAAGACGGCGTTCTGTAGCGGGCATTGCATGCAGCCGCGAGCGCTGTTGCAATGCCGGGCGAGCTTGCCGCTGCGCCCAATGAAGCTAGGCAGCCACCTTGAGCTGCCAGCATTTCCGGCGAAATGCCTGAAGTATTCTTTTGTTCCGGGTCAAGCGCGCGAAAAATGAGCTCCAGCGCCTTTGCAAGCACTGCGTCCGAGAAAAAACTTGCCTTAGCGGAAATATAGCCTTCAAATGCCAAGACAGCCGATTGAAAGAGCATCGCGTTCTGTGTGTTTTCAGGTATGTGTATGTAAATGTTCGGGTCAATGACCACAGCCTTGCAGAGATCTTCTTGAATTTTCATGAAAGTGAGCTGATTGTTCCTAGCATCGACAATCGGCGTTTTGTTCATGAACATCGTGGGGTCCCTGCATGTGGACGGCACTTGAATAAATGGCAGGGGCGCAGAAAGCGGCTTTGCCCCCTCAATGTAATCGTATATGTCGCCGCCTTCGTTATATAAGGCGGACACGGCTCTCCCGACCATTGCCGCCTTGATTCCGCCAAGCGCGATAGTCGCGCGAACCCTCGCTCCCCTTGCCAATGAAAGCGCATTTGAAACCACGGAGGAGTCAGCAGCTGGCATGTTGTCAAAGAGAACCACTTCGATTTTGTTTTCTTTGAGCGATTGCAGAGCCTTTTCTTCAATTCCGTATTCCCTTAAGATGGGGTCGCTTACCAGCATAAAGCGCTTTTCGGCATCTCCCGTCCAGCGCGGGATAATCTGCCCGAGCCGTGACAGCGTGTGGCTTCCCAGTATAATATTTGGCGATATTTTAAGGAAAAAATCAGCCATGCTTTACTCCGCATATAAAAAAAGCGGAATACCGAAGCGTCTGGTTGCTCCGTTCTCCGCCATTTTACCAGAACCCGCCCGCTCTGCGGTTTCTCTTTGCCGCCTCAAAAGCGGCCGTTAAAGTCCAATTTCGTCTAAGAACCTGTCCGCAACGATATTGATAATCGCGCCGGTGATGTAGTCAGGGTCTTTAATTTTCTCCGCGACTTCTGCAACCTTGTCGGCGCGAACATCCGGAGAGGCTTTTACAGCATCCATGGCAAAATGTATCTCTGATAGGTTTTTCGCTTCCGCTGAAACACTGACAGAATCAGCCTTCTCCACGCTTTTTGCCTTCTGCGGCTTTGACGCATTCGAAAGATTTTCCAGAGGATTGATTCCCCCAAGACGGTCAATAATCATAGCATCCTGCCTTATTTCTTTTATTTTGTCGGACGAAAACGCCTTCAAGTTAAGCGTTTTTTATAGAACTTTTTCCCGAAACATAGACGGAAAACTCGCCGGCTATCCTTTCGCGTTCCGAGAATAAATTCCTGATATGCTCTGCGCTTCCCGAAACGATTTCTTCGTGGAGCTTTGTCATTTCCCGCCCTACGACTACAGTGCGCATACTGTCTTTTTCGGCAATATCGCCCAAGAGTTTGAGTATTCTGAAAGGCGATTCATACACCACAAAAGCGCAGCCTGTCTTCATAAGCTCATCGACCCTGCTTTTCCTCCGCCCCTGCTTTTGAGGCAAAAAGCCCTCAAAAATCACGGTTTTGTCCAAGCCTCCCGCAACGCTTACGAGAGCCGCAAACGCCGACGCGCCGGGAATGGGGACAACATCGTGTCCCGCCTCTCGCGCCTTTCTTACTGCCGCGCCGCCAGGATCGCTCAAAGAGGGAGTGCCCGCATCGCTCGCGTAGGCGACATTCTTTCCTTTGTCAAGCAGCGCGACAATCTTTTCGGCGGCGCTCTTTTCATTTTGGGCGCGGCACGAAAGCAACGGCTTCTTAATGCCAAAATGCGTTAAAAGACCGAGCGTCCTGCGCGTGTCCTCGCAGGCGATAACGTCCGCGCTTTTCAGTGTTTCCAGCGCCCGGAAAGTGATGTCGCCCAGATTTCCGATTGGCGTGGCCACAATGTAGAGCACCGACACCGTTTATATTAACTCAAAAAAGAAACGGCTGCAAGAGAAAAAAGAGCCGCCATTGCGTATAGGTTTATGAGGGGTCAGGACAAAGGCTCTCAACAAAAACGGAGGTTTTCTTATCTAAGAGAAACCCCACTCTTGCCAACTTAAACGGAAAAGGCACGGTTAGCACTGAATTTTTAATTGTGGATTTGTGTCAAGGATACTGTCAATAATCTTTCGCAAATTTTTTGCAAGCCCCATTAGAACAAAACTCAAAGCCCCTGTTGTGTCTCCTCTGCGACCATGTTTAGGCGATCCATGCGCGATTCGCTAGAAGCTGCCCAGCGAGGCCCTGCGAGGCGACAGGCTTGTCCTGGAGCCTTGCAGAGCT
>CAZDXD010000050.1:0-8793 GCA_964509415.1 uncultured Treponemataceae bacterium | reverse complement strand
TGCAGGCGGTCAAGCAGGCTTCGCTTTTCATCTTCAAGCTCGTCTTTAAGAATGCTCACAAGGCGGGCGGCGTGGTCTTTTATTACTTCGGTAACTGTCATAAGAGACGGCATATTGTCTTTTATGACAAGAAGATTGCACGATATGGACTGCTCGCATTCGGTGAAGGCGTAAAGAGAATCGACAACATCGCTTGCGTAAACGCCGCGCTGCAGCCTTATTTCGATATTAGCCTTGTCCCGCGTGTAGTCATTTATTCCGCCATCGGAAATTTTAATGCGCCCCGTTTTCGCGGCGCTTTCTATAGAAGAAAGAACGCTTTCAGAAGTGCAGCCAAAGGGGATTTCGGTAATCGTGATTTTTTTTGGGTCACTCAAGTCAAGTTTTGCGCGGACAATAACCTTGCCCATGCCGTCCTCGTAACCTGAAACGTCCATCTCTCCGCCTGTAGGAAAATCAGGATAAAGCGCAAAAGGCTTTCCCGAAAGACAGGCTTTTTCCGCCTCTATAACTTCGCGGATATTGTGCGGCAAAATCTTAGTGGACATTCCAACAGCGATACCTTCCGCGCCCATGATTAAAACCAGCGGCAGCTTTGCGCGAAAGGTTACGGGCTCTTTTTTGCGACCGTCGTAAGAGGGCACATAGTCTGTAATAGCAGGGTTAAGAAGAATTTTCTTTGCAAAGGGGCGGATTCTGCACTCAATGTAGCGCGAAGCTGCTGCGCTGTCGCCTGTCAGAATATTGCCGAAGTTCCCCTGCTTTTCTATAAAGATTTCCTTGTTTGCAAGCACGACAAGAGCGCTAGCTATTGACTGGTCCCCATGCGGGTGAATTTTCATGCACTCGCCTACTACGCTTGCAACTTTGTGCATTCTGCCATCGTCCATTTCAAAAAGCGTGTGTAAAATGCGCCGCTGGACAGGCTTTAGACCGTCCTCTATATCGGGAATTGCGCGATCGCGGATAACATAACTTGCGTACTCAAGAAAATTGCTGTTAAAAAGGCTTTCGATATAGTCCATCAGGCAATCCTTGTCAGGCGAGTTTCTGTTATGCGTCAACTTCGGCAAGAAGGTTTTTCATAATAAACTCCCTGCGCACGGGCGTGTTCTTGCCCATGTAAAACTCAAGGATGCCGGGTATCTTTTTTAGGCTTTGCACAGACACGGGCAAAAGGCGAATGTCAGGACCAATAAACTGCGCGAACTCCGTTTGGCTTATTTCGCCCAAGCCCTTAAAGCGTGTAACCTCGCTTTGCTGCCCCAGCTGCTTTACGGCAGAGTCACGCTCTGCTTCGGAATAGCAGTAAAGCGTCTCTTTTTTTGTGCGAACGCGGAAAAGGGGCGTTTCAAGAATATAAACATGACCCGTTACAACAAGCTCCTCAAAATAATTGAGAAAAAACGTTAAAAGCAAATTCCTTATATGAAAACCATCGTTGTCGGCATCGGTCGCGATTACAATTTTTTCATAGCGAAGACCGTTTACATCGTTCTCTATTCCAAGCGCCATCATCATATTATATAGCTCGGCGTTGCGGTAAATTTCCGTGCGCTTTTTGCCGTACATGTTTTCAGGCTTTCCGCGCAGGCTAAAGACAGCCTGCGTGTCAACATTTCGGCTAGGCTTGATGGAGCCTGCGGCCGAATCGCCTTCTGTAAGAAAAATCATTGTGTCTGCGCCCTTCTTGCCGTCACCGAGATGATAGCGGCATTCGGTAAGCTTAGGGATGCGCAACGCTACCTTTTTTGCCGCTTCCCTCGCCTCTTTTTTAACGGAATTGAGTTCGGTTCGCAGGCGCTCGTTTGCAATAATCTTTTCTTCAAGCTTTCTGGCAGCTTCCGCGTTTTTATGAAGCCATGCGTCAACGGCGGCCTTCGTTTCGTTTACAATCCAAGAGCGAATATCCGTATTGCCTAGCTTATTCTTTGTCTGGCTTTCAAAAATGGGCTCTTGTATTTTAACGGCGACAGCTGCGGCAGTACCCTCGCGCACATCTTCGCTTTTATATGACTTGCGGAAATACTCATTTACGCCTTTCAAAAGCCCTTCTTTGAATGCGGAAAGATGAGTGCCGCCGTCAGACGTGTACTGCCCGTTTACAAAGGAAAAGTAAGTTTCACCGTAGTTGTTCGTATGCGAAAAAGCAAACTCAAGCTGCTTTCCCTTGTAGTGGCAAACAGGATAGAGCGTGTTTTCGGTTTCGGCGGCGAGAAGGTCAAGAAGCCCGTTTTCAGAAAAAAACTTTTTGTCGTTAAAATTGATAACAAGCCCCGAATTGAGGCAAACATAATTCCAAAAGCGCTTTTCAAGAAATTCTATATTGAATGCGTAATTATGAAAAAGCTCATCGTCAGGGACAAACTCGACAAGCGTGCCGTTTTTAATTCCCGACTTTGTGTTTCCCGTTTTCTGGGCTTGAAGCTTTCCACGCTCAAAAATAGCTTCCGCGTATTTTCCGTCCCTGACAGACACAACGCGGAAAAAAGAAGAAAGGGCGTTTACAGCCTTTGTGCCCACGCCGTTAAGCCCCACGGAAAACTGAAAAACCTCGTCGTTGTACTTCGCGCCCGTGTTAATCACTGAAACGCATTCTACAACCTTGCCAAGAGGAATGCCGCGCCCAAAATCGCGAACGGAAACCTTGTTGTCTTTAAGGACAATATCAATCTGGGTGCCGTTACCCATTATAAACTCATCGACTGAATTATCCACAACTTCCTTTACAAGAACGTAAATTCCGTCATCGGGATTGTTGCCGTCTCCAAGGCGGCCAATGTACATTCCTGTGCGCAGGCGGATATGCTCAAGGGAAGAAAGCGTTTTTATTTTCGATTCGTCATAAGCGGGAGTTTTCTTTTCAGGCATAAAAAAAGTATACAGAAAAAAGACGGGTTAAAAAAGGGGGATTGTTAGCTGTTAGCTTTTAGGGTTGAGCAGCCGGGAACGTCCCTGCGGGAAAGACAAGTCCCGCAACCTCTGTCATCGTCGAAACAGGGTGAAAGTGTATGCCTTTTTTAACATAGTCAGGGATTTCATCAAGGTCACGCAAGTTCGCCTTTGGAATGACAATGTCTTTTACGTTGTTTCTTCTTGCCGCGATAGTTTTTTCCTTTAAGCCGCCGATGGGAAGCACTTGCCCTGTAAGCGAGAGCTCTCCCGTCATCGCAAAACGAGGTCGCATGGTTTTCTGCGTTACAAGCGAAAGCAGGGCAGTCGCCATTGTTATCCCTGCGCTTGGGCCGTCTTTGGGAGTTGCGCCTTCAGGGACGTGCAGGTGCACGGTTCTTCGCCCAAACCATTCTGGGTCGGCAAGTTTTCGCTCCGCGCAGAAACGCCTTGTCCAGAACCATGCAATGGAAGCAGACTCTTTCATGACATCGCCTAGCTGCCCTGTAAGGTCAAAGCTTTCATGGCCTGGAATATGCGACGCTTCTATTAAAAGAACATCGCCTCCCATACTTGTCCAAGCAAGCCCCAGCGCGGTGCCGGCGCAGGTAGCGGCCTTAACATCATCGCTTCTAAAAAGAGGTTTTCCCAAAAAACGGTTTACCATTTCAGTGTCAACGGAAATCTTTTCGTCTTTGCGTTCTCCAAGCACAATTTCTGTTGCCAGCTTGCGGTTTATCTTGTCAAGGCTTTTTTCAAGATTCCGCACTCCCGCCTCCCGCGCATAGCCGTTAGCTATGGACAAAAGCGTTGAAGAAGAAATTGAAACTTGGTTTTTCTTCAAGCCGTTTCGCTCAATACTCCTCGGCATAAGGTACTTTTTGGCAATTTCAAGTTTTTCAGAATCAATGTAGCCTGAAAGGGAAATAATTTCCGCCCTGTCGCGCAAGGGGCTGGGAATTGTATCGAGAGTGTTTGCTGTAAGAATAAAGAAAATTCCCGAAAGGTCGAACGGCAAGTCAAGGTAATGGTCGCGGAACGCCACGTTCTGCTCAGGGTCAAGAACCTCAAGGAGAGCGCTTGAAGGGTCGCCCTGATAGCTTGCGCCCATTTTGTCAACCTCGTCAATCATAAAAACAGGCGCGCGCGTTTTGACAACTTTAAGCCCCTGAAGGATTTTTCCGGGCATTGCGCCAATATAGGTGCGCCTGTGCCCTTTAATTTCTGCTTCGTCGCGCATTCCTCCAACAGAAAACCTAAAAAAAGGCTTATTCATCGCACGCGCTATGGAGCGGCCTACACTTGTTTTTCCAACACCGGGCGGCCCCACTAAAAGAAGAATCGAACCCTTTGTGTCCTGCCGCAGCTTTCGGACAGCTAGGTATTCCACAATGCGCTTTTTCACGTCATCAAGCCCGTAGTGATCCTCATCAAGGATTTTCCGAGCATCTTGTATATTGTAGCTTTCTTTTTCGGGCTCGCCCCACGGCAGGTCACAGATTGTCTCAAGGTAATTCCTTGTTACAATATATTCCCCTGAATTGGGCTCCATCAAAGCAAACTTCGCAAGCTCGCTTTCGACAGTCTCTTTGATTTCTCCTTCAAAATTGAACGCGTCGAGTTTCTCCTTGAATTTTTGGTATTCTGAAGAGCGCGAATCCGGCGCCATGCCGAGCTCTTTCATGATAGCCTTCATTTCTTCGCGTAAAAAATACTCGCGCTGGTTTTTTTCAATGTTTTTATTAATTTCGCTTTGAATTTTCTTCTGTACGCGCAAAAGCTCCTGCTCTTTCTTGATAAAGACTAGAACCTTTTCCATGCGGGCGCGCACGTTGAATGTCTCTAAGATGCGCTGCTGGTCTGCCTTGTCAATATTGAGAATGCCGGCGAGAAAATCAGCGATTTTTCCGGGCTTGTCGATGTTGACCATATTAAGGCGCATTTCCTCAGTGAAAAGCGAATTGTTTTCGGAAAGCTCCTTCATTTCGCTCAACAAAGCCCGCATTAGGGCTTTAAGCTCAAAGCCGTCATCTTCTTCTATGTCTTCCACATAATCTACAATGGCAACCATGGGAGAGTGCGCCTTTGCAGCTTTGCGGATTTTGAACCGCTTGAGCGTAGAGACAAAAACATTGATTCCGCCGTCAGGCAAATTGATTTTCTTTACTATGCGGGCGGCAGTTCCCACGTCATACAAATCCCCGATTGAAGGGGTGCCGTCAGTTTCGTTCTTTACAAGGGACATGCCGATAAACCCTGACCCTGAATATGCGTCTTCCACAGAGTGCACATCGTCAGGATTATTAACCATAATCGGCATAAAAACGCCAGGAAAAACCGGGGGCCCTGAGAGCGGAATCAGCGTTAGCTTGTTGGGAAGAAGCTGGTCAATCGGCGCGATGTTGCTTTCAGCCATAATTCAAATATCTGAATATAAGGCGCAAAAGTCAAACGCTGGAAAAATCACACTGTTCCCGCTTCCCTTGCGGCAGGCATTTTTTTCTCTTTTGTCTTGATAAAGCCCTTGTCCTTCCTGAATTTCCCGACAAAGTTTATAAACGCGCTGGCGATGTAAATTGTAGAGTACACGCCGCTTACAAGGCCTACAATGAGGGCAAGCGCGAAATCCTTGATGTCTCCCGTTGTGAAAAAATAAAGCGCAAAAACGGCGAGCATTGTAGTTATTGTCGTAATGAGAGTGCGGCCAAGACATTCGCTCTGTGAAAGGTCGAGTATCTCGGTGAGCGTCATGTTTGGGCGCAATCTCATGTTCTCGCGCATTCTGTCAAAAATGACGACAGTGTCGTTGATTGAATAGCCTATAATGGTAAGAATTGCTGCAAGTGTCGTCGAGGTAAACTGCATTCTTGTCCAGACAATAAAGGCTATCATAACCAACGCGTCGTGGATTATCGCGAGAACCGCGCCGAGAGCGAAATCCCAACGGAAGCGCACGGTAGCGTAGATAAAGATTAGGGCAAGGGCACCCAAGACAAGAAAGACAGCCTGTCTTGCAAGCGATTGCGAAAACTGCGCGGCGGCAAAGTCGGAAGAAATAACCGCCACATTATCCTCGCCGAAATAGCTTTTTAGCGCCGCATGCAAAGCGGAAGACAGGGTACTGCCCTCCCCGCTGTCATCGCTAAGCCTTATCTGGAACGCCCTGTCGGAAGGGTCGCCAGCAGTCTGAACGGAAACTTCCGCGAATTCGGAGAGCGCGTCCCTCACTGTATCCGCCGAAATATGCTCCATGCTCGCCGAAACATAGTGAAAGCCGTATGGCTCAGAAGAAAGACGCGGTATTATGGAAGAATCCACAAAAAGGGATGAAGCGGGAACGGCAGCCTGCGTTGAAGAAAGGGGCGCAACTGCGGAAACTCCGGGAATGTCGCAGGCGGCGGCAACAAAGTCTCCTGCTGTCGGATATTCCGCGAACGGGAAGGAATAGGTGCGGTTTTCGCCGCCCGCGCCCGTCATAACAAGGTCAATTCCGCTGCGTCCGACAGAAACGGTTGCGGACTGCGTGCCATCATAAGTAAGCGCGAAAGCCTGAGGCGCGATTCTCACTTGCTCCACAAGGCCTGCCTGAAAGTCAACGCCAAAATTTACGCCCTTTGTGCAAAGGCCTACAACCCCGAAGGCGATTACGGCAATGCTTAAAATCACCATCGGGAGGAAAAGCCTGCTAAACTTTATAATGCGCTTCATTGTTTAATCCTCCAGCTTATGCTCACTTTTTCATGCTTGAGCACGTCCGTTCCAAAGTCGAACATGAGCCGCGAAACAAAGAGCGCCGTGAATACCGAAGACACAACGCCGATTGCAAGGGTTACGGCAAAGCCCCTGATGGGCCCCGTGCCGAGCTGTGAAAGGAAAATCGCCGCGATAAACGTTGTAATGTTTGAGTCCATAATAGCCCAAAAAGCGTGGTTAAAGCCCGCATCTATTGCCGCGCGGCGCGTCTTAGCAAGGCGCAACTCCTCCTTAATGCGCTCAAAAATGACAACATTGGCGTCTACCGCCATGCCGATTGTCAAAATCATGCCCGCGATAGAAGGCAGTGTAAGCGTAAGATTGAACGCAGAAAGAATGCTGAACATAATGAAGAGATTGAGAAATTGCGCTACAAACGCATTTATTCCCGCTCCCTTGTAAAAAAGCAAGAGAAAGAGCACGACAGCGCCAAGCCCGCCCGCGAGCGCGTTCAAGCCCTGCCTGATAGCCCTCTCGCCCATGCTTGCCCCTACAACCTGCTGGCTTTCAAGCGAAAGGGGAACATTGAGCCACGCAGTGCGAAGAACGACTTGCAGGTTTTCCGCCTCTTCAGCCGAAAAGCCTGAAATCTGCACGGAGCCGCCGGGTATAGGCTCGTTTATAGTCGCCACGGACTTGATTCTGCCGTCGGAAACAATAGCAAGGGCGTGCCCTTGATTTTCCGTAGTCAAAACCCTAAAAATCTCCGTGCCCTCGCTGTCAAGCCTAAAAACAACCGTCGGGCGGCCAAGCTCATCCCGGCTCACTTCAGCGCTTTCAATGTGGCGCCCCTCAAGGGCAACTTCCTTCTTTATAGCCTGAAAGCCAATGCGCTCGTCAATGCCGTACTCGTCCTCCGTGTAAACGCCCAAAACCTCGCAATCCTCTGGTATAATGGAAGGGTCTGCCAGATTGTAGTCCGCGTCAAACGTTGTAGCGGGGTATTGCGCGTAGTAGGAATTGAAAGCGGCAGTCGCGTCGGAGTCCACTAGATGAAAGGAAAGAATGCCCTGCCCCGAAATAATGGAATTGATTCTGTCGGAGTCGGCGCTTCCCGGTATTTCAATGTAAATGCGGTCTTCGCCTTGCCGCCTTATTACAGGCTCCGAAAGCCCGAAGCGGTCAATACGGTCAGAAATCGTTTCCATTGACTGCTGCATCGCGCTGTCCCTAAAGGCTTGCATGTCAGTAACGGAATCGCCGGAAGATGCGGCAGCCGCGTCAAGGTCCGCCTTGATAATAAAGCTCATGCCGCCCGAAAGGTCAAGGCCGAGCTTTACAGCGTTTTCCTGCGTGCGCTTTAGGCTCATGATGTCCTCGCGGTAAATTGCCTCTATAGCGCTAACAGCCTCGCTTTCGCTGCCAAAGGCAGACAAAACCGCGCTGGCTGTCCATGTATCAGGCTTGTCCATGCCCAGCCGCCTGTAGTTTCTTTCAGCCTGCTTTATAAGGGCGCGGTACTCTTTCGGGAGCGCCTCAGTTGAACCCGCTCGCGCTTCCTCCATCAAAAAGCGCACATCGCTTGCCGCCATGTCGCGGGCGTAATCCCTAATTCTTTCCCTTGAGCCTAGCGCAATCGCTTGGTCTTCCCTCGGCGTAAGGAAATACCATTTGACAGTCGGCCACAGAAAGACGCAGCAAACAGCCAATATAACAATGATGAGCGCAAGGCGGCTTCGCTTATTCATTCTTTCCCGAATTATCCGCGCTTTCTTCCTGCGGCGCGCTTTCAGCGGTATCTTCTTTTTCTTCCTTTTCTTTGGCTTCGGAAGATTGCGCAAGTTTTTCGGCTTTGCTTGTCCTGCTCTCCTTTGCAGGCTTTTTGGCGGGTTTTTCCACCTCTTCGGTTACATTCACGACGGTAGAAATGGCGGAACGGCTAAACTCTAGCTTTGAGCCGTCCTCAACTTTAATCACAAAGGTTTTTTCGCGGACCGCGGTAACCTCGCCGTGCAGTCCGCCAATCGTAATTACCTTGTCTCCCTTTTTGATTGCGTTAATCATTCTTTCCGCCTCTTTTTGTTTTTTGTTCTGCGGACGGATAATGAAAAAGTAGAAAATCACAAAGATGAGAACAAACATGACGATTGTCATAAAGCCGCCACCCTGTCCTTGAGTTGCCTGCAAAAGCGGAATAAAGTTCATTTG
>CAZDXD010000049.1:0-8875 GCA_964509415.1 uncultured Treponemataceae bacterium | reverse complement strand
TCGCAAGAATAACGGTAGCCGAGCCAAGCACAATGTCGCCGCCCGCCCAAACGCGGTCAATGCTTGTGCGCTGCTCCTCGTCAACGATGATGTTGCCTTTTGGCGTAACGGAAAGCCCCGCAGTAGTCTGTGAAATGAGCGGATTTGAGTCGTTGCCGAGCGCGACAATCACAGCGTCAACTTCTATTATATGCTCTGTGCCGGGCTTCGCGACAGGGCGGCGGCGGCCAGAATCGTCAGGCTCTCCTAGCTCATAGTCAAGCACCTCGACAGCGCAAACCCGTCCCTCGTCGTTGCCGATAAAGCGCACAGGGTTTTGCAAATAATTGAAGATAACGCCTTCCTCTTCCGCGTGCGCAACTTCTTCGGCGCGGGCGGGCATTTCCGCGCGGGTGCGCCTGTAAATGCAGTAAACCCGCTCGGCGCCAAGCCGCAAAGCCATTCTAGCGGCATCCATCGCGACATTCCCGCCGCCGATTACCGCAACTGTAGAAGCCTCGTAAAAAGGCGTGTCGGCCTTCCCCAGCATATACGCCTTCATGAGGTTGGCTCGCGTTAGATACTCGTTGGCGCTGAACACGCCGATAAGGTTTTCGCCCTCGATATTCATGAACTTAGGGAGCCCCGCGCCCGTGCCGATAAAGACCGCGTCAAAGCCTTCGCGCTCAAAGAGGCCTTCAATCGTTTCTGTGCGCCCGACGAGAAAGTTTGTCTTGAATTCAACGCCCATCTTTTTTAGGCTTTCGACTTCCGCGGCAACAATGGCTTTCGGCAGGCGGAACTCAGGGATGCCGTAGACCATAACGCCGCCGGTTTTATGGAAAGCCTCAAACACGGTTACGCTGTGCCCTGCCCGCCTTATGTCCGCGGCGGCGGTAAGCCCCGCGGGACCTGAACCGATAACGGCAACCCTTTTGCCCGCAGAAGGCGCAATGCAGCTTTCAGCCACTGCGCCGCCAGTGCCGGCTTCCTTGCCCGCGGTTTCGGTCTGACGCGCAAAGTCAGCCACAAAGCGCTCAAGCCGCCCGATGGACACGGCCTTTTCTGCGCTTTTAAGGCTTTTGCCGACTGTGCACACGCTCTGGCATTGCTTTTCTTGCGGACACACGCGGCCGCAAATTGCAGGAAGAAGGTTCTCTTCCTTTATTATGGCAAGAGCTTCGGCAAAGTTTCCTTCCTGCACTTGCGCGATAAATTCAGGGATAGGCACACCGACAGGACAGCCTGAAACACAGGGGCGGTTCTTGCAGCCAAGACAGCGCTCCGCCTCGCATCTTGCCTGCGACGCGGAATAGCCGATCGCAACCTCCTGCATAAGGCGGGCGCGCTTTTTCGGCTCAAGCGTCCCCATTTCCTGCGGAGGAATCGCAAGCCTGTCTTTGGCGGTTAAACCACCGGTCGCCTTTTTTGCGGAAAGTTCAGCCCAAAGGCTCTCCGCGGCGGCAGAAAGCTCCTCCGGCGTTTTATGTGCATGTTCAACAGAATTTTCCATAAGCTACTTTGCCCCCTGCAACGCGGCAGCTTCCATTTCAAGGCGGCAGCGGTGGCGGGCTTCATCCTCAAGTTTCTTAAACGCTTTCATGCGCATCATCATTGCGTCAAAATCAACCGCATGCCCGTCAAATTCTGGACCGTCAACGCAAACAAACTTTGTTTCGCCGCCGACAGAAACGCGGCAGCCGCCGCACATCCCCGTGCCGTCAATCATGATGGTATTGAGGGAAACCACCGTGCGAATAGCAAACGGGCGCGTCGTTTCGGCGCAAAACTTCATCATAATGGGCGGACCAATCGCTATAACCTCGTCTGGCGGGCATGAGCTTTCGCAAAGCTCTTTCAAAGGCTCGGTTACAAGCCCTTTTCTGCCATACGAGCCGTCGTCCGTTACCACAATAAGGTTGTCGCAAGCGGCTTTCATTTCATCTTCAAAGATTAAAAGCTCCTTGTTGCGCGCGCCCATAATCACCGTAACGCGGCTGCCGGCGGCTTTGTGCGCCTTTACAATGGGATAAAGAGGGGCCACGCCGATTCCGCCGCCTACGCAGACAGCATGAGCGCGCTTTTCTATGTGCGTTGGGCGGCCAAGGGGACCGAGCACGGTCGGAATGGTTTCGCCCGCGTTTTTCATTGACAGCTTGAGGGTTGTCGCCCCTACAGTTTGAAAGACAATCGCAATCCAGCCCGCGCCAGCATCGGCATCCGCAATGGTAAGCGGAATGCGCTCGCCGTATTCCTCATCGGCTTGCACAAGCACAAACTGCCCAGCCTTGCGGCTTCGCGCTATTTCAGGCGCGGAAAGACGAAAATAAAACACGTCGGGAGAAAACTGCTTTTTTTCAAGAATTGCGTGCATACTTCGGATACTCTACCCTGTTTGCCTTTTTTATTCAATGTTGGCGGGTGCGGCGGCGGTTGCGATAGTTTTCGGCCTCGCTTCCGAGAGAAACTTCAATCTCGCTCAAGAGCTCGTTCATGCCCGAAAGCGATTCAGCTGAAGGCATTTCTTCTGCCTCAGCCCCGTGCGCGGCGTAGCATATGACATGCAAGCTGTCGACAATGTGGGCGGAAAGCTGCGTCAGCACCAGTATATGCTGCGTGTTTAGGTTTGCGGGTGCCGCCCCCGCCGCTTGGCAAAAGCGCGCAAGGGATACAATTCTGGAATAGAAGTCCAAAAGCCCCGCGCGCAAATTTGCGGCAATGTCCTCAAAAACATTGTACGCAGGGCTTAACGCGCGATAACCGCGGGCAGCAAAGGTTTCCATTGCCTCAAGGCAAGCTTTTGCCGTTTTGCCGCCGTTTGCCTTGCAGAGCCTTTCTACAAGCGGAAGGGGGCTGTCCTCCCCGCGCCACAAAGAATCCTTGATATAGGCGTACAGAACTTCAGGCAGGACGGGAAACTTTGTCATATAGAAAATGTCGGGCTCTTCGGCACAGAAAACATCTTCAAGCCAAGCATCCCAGTCTTCGTGAACGGGAAAATCAACGCCGCCCTTCCAGAGGCGGGTTTCCATTCCATAGGAAAAAAAGCGAATATCGGGGGAAAGCTCTATCGCGTTGACAATATCGTCAGGCGGCAGGGCAAAAAGCTTGGAATTGCGCCCAAGGAAAAAGGCTTGGGCAAGCTGCTCTTCTATCCTGTTGCAGGGTCCTGAATTCTCAAAAGATTTTTCCAGAAACTGCCAAAAAACCTTGCGCCATTTTTCAACGCTTTCAGCGTCTTCGTCCTGCCTGCGGACGCGAACCGAAAAGCGCGAATTGCGCCAGCTTATAACCTTAATGACAAGACAGTCACCCGGCTTTACTTGATGCCGCCAGTAAAACTCGCGCATGTCCACAACCTTGAGCGGGAATGCGCCGCCGCTTTCAATGCAAGCGGCTGAATGCACGATATCGGCAATGTTTTCGCCGTTATCCGCCGCAACAGCCTCTGGCGCGAATTCCTCGCCGGCAAGCGCGTAAAACGGCGCGACCTCGTCAAGATTAGCCTCTATAACAGTCTGCGGGAGCGCCTTTCTTCCTGAATAAAAGCGGTATTCGCTTGGGGCGGAATCCAGATTGGCAAAGGGAATGCAGCGCGAAGCCGGAATAAAAATGCCCAAAGCAATTTCCATCTTTGAAACTTTTACAGCAAACTCCTTTCCCTGAAAAAGCCCCGCGCGCGTAAGCCAGCGGGCTTTGCTGCCTTTGCCAAAATAGCCGCGAAAGACAATCGGACTTAGAAACAGGTAGTCTTCAACGTCGGAAATGTTTTCTTCCGTGCATTTTTTGCCCAAAGCCGCAAGCGCGTCTTTTGCAGAGAAGGGCTCAAGGCGCGTTTCAAGAAAGCGGTCAAGGCCGCGCACAAAAGCGTCATCAAAAAGCAAGAAACGGTATCCGTCAGAACTGCTATAAGGCATACTCGGCAAAGATAACACATTTTTGCCAAAAAAGCATACAGCGCGGCTTGCAGCAGCCCGCGCCGTTGACAGCGGAATGGCTTGGCGATAGCATACCCGCCATGGCATTTGACGAATCCCTTAATCCCGCCGCCCTCTTTGACCTTGACGGCGTAATCATTGACACGGAAGGGCAATATACACTCTTCTGGGACATGATTGGACGACAATACTTGAGGCGCGTAAACTTTGGCGCGGAAGTAAAGGGAAAAACGCTAAAGCGCATTTTTGCAGATTGCTTTGCCAGCACGCCCGCTGATGCGAAAAATGAAATTGCCAAAGCCATGGAAGACTTTGAAGCGAAGATGGAAATGCCGTACATCGCGGGCTTTAAGGAGTTTTTTGCCGACCTTGCGCAAAGCGGCTGGAAAACCGCGATAGTAACAAGCTCAAATGAAAAGAAAATGAAAAGCGTCTATAGGAAGCTCCCTGAGCTTTTGGAGATGTTCGATAAAATCTTTACCGCTGAAATGTTTACCGAAAGCAAGCCC
Source organism: uncultured Treponemataceae bacterium (assembly GCA_964509415.1). GTDB lineage: Bacteria > Spirochaetota > Spirochaetia > Treponematales > Treponemataceae > Avitreponema. The sequence goes on along the minus strand of CAZDXD010000049.1, from coordinate 4,449 downwards.
GCGCCCGACCCGTACCTTATCGCGGCGGCAGGCTTTTCCCTCCCCGCGTCAAACTGCCTTGTCTTTGAAGACTCCATAAGCGGGCTTATCTCCGGGAAAAGCGCTGGCATGAAGACAGCAGGGCTTGCAACAACAAACCCCGCGGAAACCGTAGCCAAATACGCTGACATTGTCCTTCCCAACTTTGCAGGCTTTACGGCGGAAAAAGCGCTTTTGCTGCTTAAAGGCTGAAAAGCCGCTGGGCATTCACAATTTCACAGCACCTGCTAACTGCCGGCTAAATCACCATATCCCCAAAAGCTTATAGCCGATAAACGTAACAACACCTGCAAGTACGCCCTGATACAAAATCCATGCTGCTTCTGAAAAGAAACGCTTAATTTTGCTTGACATAAAGCCTCCCTAGGGGGTAAGATTTGAATACAAGCAGGCGGGGTGTGTTGCCCGCCGCCTGCCCTCCCGCTAGCCTATCCCTTTAAGGATTAGTGCTATCAGGATTTGGATCAGCCCTAGGATTATCGCGATGACCGATTTTCTTAGGGCTTTTTTAATCCATTTCTTCAAACCTTACCCTCCTTAATCAAGATTAGATAAACGGGGCAACGCCCCGCCTATTCATAGTATTCTCTTTGCAGCGATTTAACAATGTGTTTTCAGATTTAACGCTCATCCCGCTTTTCTGAATACAAAAAAGACCCGCCTGCCTTGCGCTTGTCTACCGACAGGCAGGGCAGCACGGGTCTCGTCCGCGTTAAGCGCAGTCTAAACTAGAACATCATCTCGAACTTGACGGGGATTGCCCACACGAATTCTTTAGAGCAGCTACCCGCCGACCATCCGGTTGTATAGGAGTAGGTGCGGTGGGGGGCGTAACCACTGCTGGTGTTGCCGTTGCCGTTGCCGTAGCCGTTTGTGCTTCCCACAAAGGCAATGCCGATGTTGCCGTTAGTGAATGTTCTTGAAATGCCCACGCCGAAAGTAATGTTGTCATCGTCGCTAGCTTTGGTCCTATTCATGTAAATGCTGTCGGCATAGCGCACGTCAGCAAAGACGGTTACATTCTCAAGCACTTCGCAGTCAACGCCTACGCCAGCGTAGAAGCCAAAGTTGTCGTAAGTGCTATTATCCACGTTTTCTTCCATAATCTTTGAGCCAAAGAGCGCGTGGAAGGTAAGGGGCGTAACAATGTCAAGATTGTACTTGGCGTACACATTTGCCTCATAAGGCCTGCCGCCATCGGTCGTAATGAAGCTTTCGCTTACTGGTTTGGTAGGTATTCTTGCGCCCACGCCAACGTAGAGTTCAGGCAGCGCTGCAAGGTTAAGCTCAAAAGCAGCTGCAATTATGCCCCACCAATCAGAGAAGTCAACGTCTTCGAAATCACTCGGAGACCCTGTTCCAGTCTTGGTCCTGCCGTCCCAGCCAAGCCTAACCGTACCGATGCCGTCAATGTCGTAGCGGACGTATGCATTGGCATTGCCCCAAACAGCCGCAATGTCAGTGCGCGTCTCCGTAGTCACAGCGTAGTTGAGCGGGACCTGGAAGCCGACTGTAAGGCCTTTGATTGGATAAAACCTTGCATTCATGCCGCCGGTGCCAACGACGGTGCCGCCGCTGGTCACGCGGCTATCGGCACCGTCATTGAGGACTCCGGCAGTATCGAGCAAGCTGGGAAAGATAAAGTTGCCATTATCAGCAGACCGCACGGAACCTATCCGATACCAGTTATAGCTGCCAAAGCCAGCGCCCTTTTCCGTTTCGTCCAAATCGAATTTGCCCATGGCAATCGCTATCCAGTCTAAGGGCCGCATTTCAATGTAGGAAGTACTTCCGAGGCTCAAAGAACTGCCATACGCAGTCATGCCCATTCTAAAGCGCACGTTGTCACTTGAACCGCTGAAAGTCATTCCCATGTACGGCGCGGCGATACCAACCCATTTCGAAGCAAGGGACGACTCTATGCCATCCTCGCCATTTGCCGCCACATTCCACAAGCCAAGTCCATAGGCACTAACATTGACTTCCGCAAAGGCGGCGGAGCCCATTACCGCCAATGCCAAGAGAACCAAAAGAGCTTTCTTCATTTAAAGCATCCTCCTTAAAAAAGTGATAATGCATTGTAAAGCTCTTTTGGCAATTGTGCAACAAAATTCGCATTTTGTTTCTTTTTTTTTCTGAATTACGCCGTAGTAAAGCCTGCGGCGAGCTTTTCGGTGCTGTCGCTTATCTTCTGCACTTCGGCGCTTGCCTTTTCCGCCTCGTCTATGGCGGCTATGACGGCATGGTCCTGCTCGCCTATAATCTTCATGTTTTCCGCAAGCTGCTCTGAAGACTCCCTCAATGTTTCTACCGCCTTAGCCATAAGATCCCGCCTGTCCTGAAGCTCCTGCACGTGCCTAGCCACGCTTGCCGTGCTTTCCGTCGTGTTCGCAAGGCTTTCCGAAAGCTGCTTTTGCGCCGAAGACTGCAATTCCGTCTGCCCCGAAATGCTCGCTATTGTCTCCTCTACAGAAGAGAGGGCAAGGCGCATTTCTTCTAGCGTTTTCTTTGTCTTTGCCGAGGCTTGCGTTGTGGCGGTAATATCTTCTATGGTTGACTTTAGCGTCTGCCTGTTTGTCTTGGTGTAGGCGGCAGTGCTTTCGGCGAGCTTGCGTATCTCGTCGGCTACAACGCTAAAGCCCGCGCCAGCCTCTCCCGCGTGCGCCGCCTCAATCGCCGCATTCATCGCCAAAAGGTTTGTCATCGCGGCAATTTCCGCGATTGCCGTGTTAATCTCTTGCAGGCTTTCGGAGCGCTCGGCTACCTTGTCGATGTTCTCTGTAACAATAGAGACAGACTTTTCGTTCTCCTCAAAGACGCCGCTCAAATTGCGCGTTTTCTCGGCAGCCTCCATAATCGATGAGGAAATGGATGACGTGCGCTCCATCATCTGTTTGGTAAGCTTTGCCGACTCATCCACATAGCCGCCCTGCTCCTCGCTTCTTTCAGCCACGCGGGTAACCTGCCTTGTCATCTCGTTCATGTTCTCCACAACGGACTGGACGCTCCTTACAGACTGCTCCGTAGCCTCCACGCTGCTTTTAAGCGCGCTTTCTATTTCATCAGAGCAGTAAGCGGCGGTGTTTATCGCCTCAAAAAGGCCGGAAAGCACTTCAACTTGCTTTTTTATGCTCTGCTGAAGCTCCTGCATGCTCCCCTGTATAATGCCTGTAAACTCGTTTACGCGCGTTGAAATTGCCGCAATCTCGTCAACAGAGGTAATTTCTATGCGCTCGGTAAGGTTCTTGTCATCGGAAACAAGCATGTCAAGCTGCTCTATAACAGAAGAAAAGAGAGCCGATGTCGAGCGGCTCCATAGCACCACAAGCGTGCAGATGGGCACAAGATAAATGCCGATAATCGGAAGGGCCTTTATTATAAGCGGGAGGAAGCTTACGCCTGCGCTTTCGCCAAGCGAACCGGAAACCACAAAAAGGGTTACGGCAATCGTTATTGTAACGCCCATGACGATTGTAACAATCGGGATAATGAGCTGCTTGCGGAACTGGCGGTTGTCCATAAGCGAGCGCGGGTAGTCCATAAAGCGCTGGCTTGCAAGGTTGCGGGAAATCACCATGTCGCCTATGACATATATTGTGGCGGCGCCCAAAAAGCCGAACGCCACAATCATGACAGCGTAGATTGTCATTTCCCTGCTAAAGCCGTAAAGCCTCGCGATTATAAGCGAATAAGGAATAAAAAGAATTAGCGTGTGGGCAAAAAACACAATCATCGAGAGAAGCGGCGCCTTTCCCGCCTTTTCAAGGACGAAGATCATCTCCTCTTCGCCGCTTATCTTGCTGGCGTCAAAGGCGGCGCAACTTGCAAGCTTAAGGTATACGGGAGAAAAAATAAGCATACCTATGGGGAACAAGAGCCCCGACGCAAACCTCGGCAGTGCGGGAACGCCCGCAGGTATAAGAAGAAAAGCGACAATTTCCGCAAGCACAAAGACAAAAAAAGTGGTCGCCACGTCAAGGGCAAATAAAGGATACCTGGATTTCATAAAAGTTCTCCTCACGTAATTGGCACAGCCTGTGTCAAAGCGTTTTTATCTTGATTTATCAAGCCTAAGCAAAGCTTTAGGAAATGTATTGGGGGGGGGGCATATAAGTTTCTGCAATCACTTCTCGTTTGCACAATCGAATAGTTTATCACTCAAGGACAGTTGTGTCAATTTGCTTTGACATACGGCGGATTAGTAGTCTAGTTTTTTAGTTTCTTAGTTGCCTAGTATCTTAGTGGTCTAGTTTATTAGTATTCTAGTGGCTGGGGAGGAGCAAGGAGCTTTTAGCAAGCGCAAGCAGAAGGCTCTTGCTTTGCCCTAGAAACTAAGAGACTAGTCAACTAGATAACTAAAACTGATCTGCACCCCGTTTTGGTAACAGTTTTCGATCCCTCATTTGCCTC
>CAZDXD010000048.1:0-8909 GCA_964509415.1 uncultured Treponemataceae bacterium | reverse complement strand
ATAGGCTATACTTCATCGCGGTATAGGCTATACTGCGCCTCGGTATAGGCTATACCGAGGGCGTAAATCGCCTGCTGATGTTTTGTAAATCAGCTAACAGCTCTCAGCAGCTAGGAGGAAGTGAAAAAAGGGCTTGCTATTTAGGGATATGGTATACTAGTGGTCTAGTGGTCTAGTGGTCTAGTGGTCTAGTGGTCTAGTTTGCTAGTATCTTAGTTATCTAGTTGCTGGGGCATGAGCAAGTAGAGGCGGGCGGGCACTTCTGCTTCAAAAAATGCGGATAAATCCTTCATATTTTCTTGACGGAAAAGAATATTTGCGCTATGCTCTTTTTTGGCTGGGGGAGATGTAAGACTTGCGATGAATGCAAAAATGAACAATAGCGCGCGCCCTCAATACTCATGTCTTGTTTCATATTCTGAACGCAGGCGCGTAGGCGGAGCGGGGCTTCCTTCCCCTGCAGCCGAAAAAGCCTTTACATGCTTTTTTAACTCATCTAAAGCTGAAACAAATGGCAGCAGGGCGCATTGCGTCCCGTATGCCTTGTCTGCCGAGAAGCAGTCAGGCATACGAGCTTGTTGCCCTTGAGGCTAAAGGGAGCTTCTTTTATGAAGAAAAAAGCAATTGTCGCGGCATTTGCAATCCTTGCGCTTTTTGGCATAGCGGCGCTTGCCGGGTGCAATGCCGAAATAAAAACCGCACGCGACCTAAACGGAAAGAGAGTTGGCGTGCGCGGGGGCACTACGGGCGAGGCATGGGTGACCGCAAATCTGCCCAAAGCCCAAGTTACTGTCTATACTGTCATCGCGGACGCCGCTGTCGACCTAAGCAGAGGCGTAATTGACGCTGTTGTTGTTGGCGAGATGAACGCGCGGGAAATTATAGCTGAGCACCAGGATCTTAAGATTCTTGAAAGCGCGGGCTCATTTTTTCAAGAGGAATACGGCATCGCCGTCAGAAAGGGGAACCTTGAGCTGCTTGACGCGGTTAATTCTGCTATCCAAAAGGCTAAGGCAAGCGGAACATACGACATTATCTATTCAGCCTTTATTGAGCCCGTGGACGACAATATTGCAATTCTTTCATTTGAGGTGCCTCAGGCGGAGCGTACAATCAGGCTCGGCACAAATCCCGGATTCCCCCCGTTTGGGTACACTGATGGAAACAACATTGTAGGCTTTGACATATGCTTAGGCCAGCTCATTGCAAGGGAATACGGCGCGAACATTGAAGTTGTTGGCATGATCTTTCGCGACCTTATCCCCGCCCTTACCGCCGGCGAGATTGACCTAATAGCCGCGGCAATGACCATAACGGAAGAGAGGAAGCAGACTGTTGACTTTTCCGTGCCTTACTTTACGACCGAGCAGGTTATATTGATTAAAAAGTAGGCAGCCTTCAGCCATTAGCTGATAGCGTATAGGGTCGGGCGGGCAGTCCGCTTGTGCACGATATGCGCTGCTTGCCCGACCCCAGCTCTTAGCTCTGAATATTGATTTTCCCCCCAAATCCTCGGTATACTCATCTCTAGGCAAAAAAGCCAAACGGAGACTTATATGGCTTATATTATAATGAAGAAAATGAAGATTTTTGCTTTTGCCGCCGCGACGACAATTTCCGCCCTGTTGCTGCTTGCAGGCTGCGCCGAAAACTCATCTAGCGGCGCGGCCGCGGGAGGCGGAAGAAGGTCGATTGACTCCCCTGTCTCAGGAAAGCGCGTCGCCTACATTATGCAAATGGCGCCATCGGACATCTTCGAGATGTGGTCAGAGAGCGCCAAGGCAACGGCTGAGGCACTTGGCATGGGCTACGACGCGTTTTACTGCGGCGGCTCCGACTCTACATGGCAGGACACCGTCTACCAGTGCGCGGCGGCGGGCTACGACGGTCTTCTTTTAAGCCACGGCGGGGCGTCCTACAGCTATTCGCTTCTAATGGACGTGTTCGACCAGTTCCCCGACATCAAAATGGTAACGTTCGACACGTCTTTTGTTGACTTGGAAGGCAACACGCAAAAGATTCCAGGCGTTACGCAGTTTTTTCAGCAGGACGCGGGCTTTGCCGAGCTTCTTCTTGAATACATTCTAAATGATCTTTATCCCGAAAAGTCTCGCGCCGGAACACCTGTAAACATAATAAAAATCTGGATAGGGCCGGGCTTTATCACCGCATTTGACCGCAGGCAGGTGGGCTACGTGAAGTACGAGGAGTCGGGGCAGATTAACACATTGGAGACAATCGCGCCCTCCGACTTGGACAATCCCGTAGAGTCGATGGCGGAGGTTACGGCCGCGACGCTTGCAAAGTACGCGCCGGGAGAGATTGACGCCTTCTGGTGCGCATACGACCTTTACGCCAATGGCGTTTACGCGGCCCTTACGCAGGGCGGCTACGACATCCCGATGGTTACTGTTGACATTTCCAATGACGACATTGACAAGATGGCCGCTCCTGGCTCCCCGTGGAAAGCTTGCGCCACTACAAACTGGCACAGCAATGGCGAGTTTGGCATAAGGGTTTTAGCCCTTGAGATGGCAAACGAATACAACAGGATTATTGACCCGCTTACAGGCGCCGCAAGCGATTGGCTTGAAATTCCGACTACCGTTGTAACGCAGGATATGGTTGCGGGTGGCGGCATTGACGTTACAAACCTTGATACCGTAGCGGGCTCGTCCTACAGCGACAAGTCATGGATGCCCACAACCGACTGGATGGCAAGGCTTCTCGGCAGCTGAATTTCGGTCGTAAATGTGTTTGAATTACGGATGTAATCGCGATTGAATTGCCGTTGTTTAGTTGGGTTTAGTGGATTAGTTTCTTAGTATTCTAGTTTTTTAGTGGCTGGGGTTAAGCAAGCGGCTTTTAGCAAGCGCAAGCAGAGGCTTCTTGCCCTGCCCTATACAACTAAAACACTAAGAAACTAGACAACTAAACCCCCGATGGCTTAACCCCCGCAAATAGTGTATCATTGCGCCATGAATCAAGATGAGGTAAAGGAAATCCTTTTAAGCCTTGAAGGGGGCGCGGGCGACTTTTCTGTTGTGTTTTCAGGAAAAAAAAGCGTAAAGGTAAACGGGCTTTACAAGCCTTATTCAAAGGAAATTATTCTCCATAACAAGAATTTTGAAAACGACAACCAGCTTATCTACACAGCTATCCATGAGTACACGCATCATCTTCTCTGCGAAGCCGCAGGCGGCGAGCTTTCCGCGCGGCATCACACTTCAGAGTTTTGGGCGCGCTTTCACGGGCTTTTGAAAAAGGCTGAAAGCTCTAGGGTTTATTCCATCGGCATTGATTCTTCCCCTGAGCTTAGCCAGCTTACCGCAGAAATAAAGGAAAAATGCCTTGCGGAAAACGGCAGAATAATGGCGGAGCTTGGGCAGCTCCTCTCTAAGGCGCGCACTCTTTGCGCTCAAGCGGGAATACGCTACGAAGACTATATTGACCGCGTCTTGTGCATTCCCCGCACGACCGCAAAAAGCGCGGAAAAGGTCGCCTCTTTCAGCATTGACTCCTCGCTTGGCTTTGACGGCATGAAGATTGTAGCCGCGCAGCGTTCTCCCGAAAGAAGGGCGGAGGCTGGAAGGCTTCTTTCAGAAGGCGAAAGCCCCGATTTTGTAAAGTCGGCATTGTCTTCCCGCGATAAGGAGGAAATATCCCCGCGCGAAAAGCTCCAAAAAGAAAAAGAGCGCCTTGAAAAAGGCATAGCGCGAATGACCGCCCGCCTTGAGCATATTGAGCAGACGCTTGCCTCCATGAATTAGCAAAAGCATAAAGGGGCTTTAGCATTCAGCCGATATATCTTTGCAGGGAACCCTTATCGGTTTATCGGTTTTGCGGAGGTTAAATGAAGCGCCTGCAAGCGGCTTTCCTTGTGTTTTTTGCTGTTGCCTTTTCTCTTTTTTCCGTTTCCAGCGAAGGCGGGGAAGCGCTTGTTTCTGTCTCTCCCCGCGCCTTGCCTTTTTCTCCCGTTTTCCCTGATATGCTTAGCCTCGACAGCTTTGTTTCCGCAACGCGCGGCGAGCAGTCCCCGCAAATGTACACCGCACCGTCAAAAGAAGATGCAGAGCGCACTGCCACTGTCAGCGCGGACAGTTCCATGCTTCAGTCTTTTCTTCTCAATAACGATGTATTTGCCCTTTACGGAAAGCCCGGCGCGTACACAATGGGAATCCTTGGCCGCTATTCCCTTGATGAAATAGAAAGCGTGATGAATGACTTTGTCGCGATGTATGACGCTGCCAACGGTCAGAGGGGGATTATTCCCGCTTTTTATATAATATACGGCACTTGCTGGCCTGAAGGCGAAATCGGCATACTGAACCAAGCAGTAACGCGCGAATACATTGAGTTTGCAGCCGAGCGCGGCTGGCTCGTCTTTCTTGACCACCAAATCGGGCGGTATTCCGTTGAAAGCGCGGTAAATGCGCTTTTGCCTTGGCTTAAATACGATAACGTGCACCTTGCCCTTGACCCAGAGTGGCACACCGACAAGCCGATGAAGGAAATCGGCTCTGTAACCGCCGAAGAAATAAACCAAGCGCAGCAGATGATGCAGGACTATCTTATTGAGCATAATCTTCCAAACCGCCGAATGCTCGTTGTTCACCAGTTTAAGCCTAAAATGATAAGAAACCGCGATGCCGTAAGAAGCGACTTTGAGCTTGTCAAGCTGATTCACTGCGCGGACGGCTTCGGCTCGCCGCAGCTTAAAAAAAACACATACGCCCTTAATGCCGCCGCGAGGAACATGCCGCTCAAGTCTTTTAAGCTCTTTCTCGAGCCTACTGTCGCGGGGGCGGGATACGACCAGCCGCTTATGACCCCGGAAGAGGTTTTGGCGCTTAACCCGCGCCCGTATTTGATTATCTACCAGTAGGGCAAGCTCTGTTTTTCGGCAAACCTGTATGAAAAGCGCTGCAAATTCCGCCGCTATTGGCGAGTGGAAAAACGCGGTTCTTGCCCTTTCCGACAAGCGCTTTTTTGCTCTGATGCGCCTTTATCTCGGCGCGGTAAAAACGCCTTTTAGCAAGCACAAACTCGTTGACTCTCTTTGCTCGTTTTTGCAAAAACAGGAAGTCCGCGCTAACATTCTTGGCTGCCTTGACCTTTTTGACCTTGAAATTGTTTCCGCGGTTTATTTTCTTAACCGTCCTGACAGGCAAAAGCTCGCTCAGTTTTTTTTAGGCTCGCGCTCGTACCCTGAAATTTATTCCCGCATTCTTAATATGGAAGAGCGCCTCTTGATTTTCAGGCAGGGCGAGGACAGTGCAGGCTACAGGCTAAATCCGGTCTTTGGGGAAGAGCTTGAAAGCCGTGCCGATTTTGCGCTTTTGGTTTCCCCTGTTTTGGACGGCGCGGATTTTGCGCAAGACAAGGCCGCGCCCCTTGAGGCTTCTGCCCCGCCTGACATTCTTGTTAAAGCGATGAAGCGGCTTTCACTTCTGCGCGGCAAGGACGGAAGCCTGGTTCCAGATTTTAACGCAAGGCAAGCGTTTGATGCCCTTTCCGCTGTGGAAAGAACCGCTTGGCTTTGCGCGGCCGCTTCTTTTCCAAACGCAGCTTCAACCGTTCTGGCGCGGAAAGCTGCTGCTTTTGCGCAGCTTGCAAAAAGCCTTGTCCCTTCAGCCTTTTACAGCGCGGATGCTGTTGAAAGGCTTTTTTTCCTGATAGAAGATTCGCTTGAATCAAGGGAACTTGCGCACTCCTTTTCCGCAAGCCCTGCGGCAGGCGGGCAAAGCCGCTTTTCTCTTCTTATGGAATCAGCAGAACATGAGGAAGCGGAAGAAAGAGCGATTTCGCAAACGGAGGCGGCGGTTTATTTTGGGCTTTTGATTGCCAATGGCGCTGTTTTTTCCTTAAATAGCGACATTTTTGCAGAAGCTGAACGGGGCGCTCCCGCGAGCGGAAAGAACACGGACACAAATGACAGCGAAGGCGCGGGACAGGGCGGGGAAAGGCGCTTTGTCTTTCAGATGAGGCTGCCCGAATGCCGGGGAAGGCTAATAACTGCATTGAGCTCTGGCGCAGCGGCTTCGCCTAAGGCTGCGCCGGGCATTGAATTTTCCGTGCAACTGCAAAATAGGCTTTTAGCGAAACTCAAGGAAATCGACATGAGCCGCTTTGCCCGCTCCGTGCTTGAAGAGCGCATAAGGCAGAAAACCGTTGTGTCGGAAAAGCAGCTTGCTCCTGACGCGGTCCGCTTTGAAAAAAGCGAGGCAAGTCGGCTGGATTTTAGTGGAAAGCGAATGCTTGCGCAGGAAGCCTGCCGCGAAGGAAGGCTCCTTGAAATTATAACCGATGAAGGGCTTAAAGCCGGTGCCGCGCCGGAACGCTTTATTCTGCGCCCCGAGCGCATAGACAAAAATGCGGTTTCAGGCTCTCTTGAACCAGACGGAATATTCGGCGAATTTTCGCTGTCCCGCGCTGTCTCTGTAAAGATTTTGCCGCAGCCGCTTTTTTCTGACTAAAGGCTTTGCCGACAGGGTCTTTCCTGCTGGCGCTCAAGGCGAAAGCGGCCTGCGCTGGCAGTTGCTTTTTGTAACCAAAGTAATTGTATCTGAATTACGGTCGTAATTGTGATTGAATTACCGCCGTAATTGAAAGCTGGATTGGAGAGGCTGCCTAGCTGTCTGGCATATGAGCGAAAAATATGATAACATGCGGTAGGAGCTTGATTTATGGAAAAAATGACAGTCGGTGTTATCGGCTTTGGAACGGTCGGCACCGGTGCGGTAAAAATCCTTCTTGACAATGCGGAAATCCTTAAAGAGCGGTGCGGTATCCCCGTTATATTGAAGAAAATAGCAGACCTAGACACAACAACCGACAGAGGCATAACCCTCCCCGAAGGAATGCTAACCGCCAATGCCTCTGAAATACTTGAAGATGACGAGATAGACACCGTTGTTGAGGTTATAGGCGGGGAAAACCCCGCCCAAGCCTTTATTAAGGCCGCCCTTTCTAGCGGCAAGAACGTTGTTACCTCTAACAAGGAGGTAATCGCCAAGCACGGGCTGGAGTTTGTCAAGCTCGCGGAGGCTAACGGTTGCGAAATCCTCTATGAAGCGGCAGTCGGCGGAGGCATTCCCATTCTTCATGCCGTGCGAAACTCGCTTTCCGCGAACAAGATTGAAAAGGTCTTCGGCATTGTGAACGGCACGACAAACTATATCCTTACAAAGATGACAAAGTCGGGCGCGGACTTTGCTGCAACGCTTAAAGAGGCACAAGAGCTGGGCTATGCCGAGGCAAACCCGAAAAACGATGTTGAAGGCTATGACGCGGCGTACAAGCTCGCCATTCTTGCGGGGCTTGCATTCCGCTGCCATGTTGATTGCGCCGAAGTGTACCGCGAGGGGATTTCTAACATCACGCCGGAAGACATAGCCGCCGCAAAGCGCTTTAATCATTCAATTAAGATGGCGGCGATTGGCATGAACAGGGGCGGCAAGCTCGAATTGCGCGTTCATCCTGTCATGATACGCAACACGCACCCGCTTGCCTCTGTGAACGGCGTGTTCAACGCAATCTATATTCGCGGGGACAGCGTTGGCGATGTAATGTTTTACGGGCAGGGCGCGGGAGAAATGCCGACGGCATCGGCTATTGTCGGCGATATAATGAATCTTGCGGTAAGAAAAGAAAAGGGCTTTTCGCCGGACAGCCGATACAACTTGCACCCGCTTAAAGTTATGCCCATTGATGAATGCGTAACCAGCTTTTTTATTCGCTGCACTGTTTCGGACGAGCCGGGCGTTCTCGCGGCGGTGTCGGCTGTCTTTGCAAAATATAGCGTGAGCATTTACAGCATTCAGCAGGGGGACGCAGACGGCGGAGAGGCGGCAATCACCGCGATAACGCATCCCGTGCAGGAAAAAAACATGCGCACCGCTCTTAGCGAAATGGCGGCTCTCGGGTGCATGAAGGAAATCTCCTCCGTTATCCGCGTGGGCTTAGGCGAAGAATAAGCGATGCGCCTGCCTTGCAAGCGGCGGTTGATTCAAAAGCGATGATACACGAAATTGAGCCGCGAAAACTGGACGGCACTTTCCGTTTGCTTGACGCGGAGCTGAATGACTTTGCTTTCTTTTTTCGCAATGGGAACTGCCTGCTGCCAGAGGGCTTTGAAGCGGGGATTGTTCCAAAGCTGAGGGATTTTCCAGCCAGCGCTTTTGAAGAAGCGGGTCAGCGTGAAACTGAATATCTTTTTTCTATAAACAATGAAAAAGACGGCAAAAATAGCGAAGAGGACAGCGAGCGGTTTTTTCTGCTTTTGCCGTAAGACCCTTCGGCGATGAAAAAGGCGCTGCTCAATGCTGGCTGGAAAGCTTATCCCCCGGAAATTTTCAGGAAATTCCCTGAAAGCTATCTGGGCTTTGCGGGGGCAACTGCCAGGCATATTTCCGTATGGCGCGAAAACAGCAAGTTCTGTGGGCGCTGCGGCACAAAGACAGAGCGTTCCATAACAGAGCGCGCTGCGGTTTGCCCCGCCTGCTCACTTGCGGCTTATCCTTCTATCATGCCTGCGGTCATTGTGGCGGTGCACGATGGCGAGCGGCTTCTTATGGTAAAAAGCGCGCGCGCTTCTTACAGGCACTTTGCGCTTGTTGCGGGATACACCGAAACAGGAGAAACGCTTGAGCAGACTGTGCGGCGCGAGGTTGCGGAGGAGACGGGGCTTAAAATAAAAAACATCAGATATTTTGGAAACCAGCCTTGGGGATTTTCCTGCACGCAGATGGTAGCCTTTTCCGCAGAGCTTGACGGAAGCGGCGAAATTACGTTGCAAGAGTCAGAGCTTAAAGAAGCCGTGTGGTTTTCCCGCAAAGACATTCCGCTTCCACCGAACCTTGCAAGCATTGGCGGGGAAATGATTCGCCGCTTTAAGGAATGCGGCGCGG